>NZ_FMTK01000009.1:0-209455 GCF_900100025.1 Pseudomonas sp. NFACC56-3
AACGTGTCGATCCGGCCCAAGGGCCAGGTCGAGTTCGGCACCCGCTGCGAGATCAAGAACGTCAACTCGTTCCGCTTCATCGAGAAGGCGATCAACAGCGAGATCCAGCGCCAGATCGAACTGATCGAGGACGGCGGCAAGGTCATCCAGCAAACCCGCCTGTATGACCCGAACAAGGACGAGACCCGTCCGATGCGCAGCAAGGAAGAAGCCAACGACTACCGTTACTTCCCCGACCCGGACCTGCTGCCAGTGGTCATCGAGGACTCGTTCCTCAATGACGTGCGCGCCACCCTGCCGGAACTGCCGCCGCAGAAACGCGAGCGCTTCCAGGCGCAGTTCGGCCTGTCGAGCTACGACGCCAACGTCCTGGCCACCAGCCGCGAACAGGCCGATTACTTCGAAAAAGTCGTGAGCATCGGCGGCGACGCCAAGCTGGCGGCCAACTGGGTGATGGTCGAGTTGGGCAGCTTGCTGAACAAGCAAGGCCTGGAGATCGAGCAGTCGCCAGTGTCGGCCGAGCAGTTGGGCGGCATGCTGGTGCGGATCAAGGACAACACCATTTCCGGCAAGATCGCCAAGATGGTGTTCGAAGCCATGGCCAACGGTGAAGGCAGCGCCGACGAGATCATCGAGAAGCGCGGCTTGAAGCAGGTCACCGACACCGGCGCCATTTCCGCCGTGCTCGATGAAATGCTCGCGGCCAACGCCGAGCAGGTCGAACAATACCGGGCGGCAGACGAAGCCAAGCGGGGCAAGATGTTCGGCTTCTTCGTCGGCCAGGCCATGAAAGCCTCCAAGGGCAAGGCCAACCCGCAGCAGGTCAACGAACTGCTGAAAAGCAAGCTCGAGGGCTGATGGACATGGAGCCAGCCTTCAAATCTGGCTCCAATCTCCTTTGTGGGAGCGAGCTTGCTCGCGATAGCGGCATGTCAGTCAACACAGATGTTGAATGTGCTGGCCTCTTCGCGAGCAAGCTCGCTCCCACATTTGTATTTGGAAACTTTCGAATGAAGCGTCTCCTCGGCGCCTGCGCCCTGCTGTCCCTGCTGGCCGGTTGCGCCAGCCAGAGCGGGACGGTCGATCCACACGGCTACGACCAGACCGGCGTCGCCTCTTATTACGGTGCCAGGCACCATGGCAAGCGCACCGCCAGCGGCGAGCGTTTCGACCAGCACGGCCTGACCGCCGCCCATCGCCAGTTGCCGTTCGGCACTCGGGTGAAAATCACCAACCTGGGCAACAATAACAGCGTGGTGGTGCGCATCAACGACCGTGGCCCATACTCCCGAGGCCGTTTGATCGACGTGTCCCGCGAAGCCGCCGAGCAGCTGGGCATGTTGCGTAGCGGCACCGCACGGGTGCGCGTGCAAGCCCTCGACGATTGATAGACGGAGCCCGGCCATTACCCTACTCACCGCCCTACCGCTGCTCAGCCTGATCGAATTGTTCGGCGCCCTGCTGTTGCTGATCGGCGGCGCCGAACTGCTGGTGCGCGCCGCCGTGGGCCTGGCGGCGCGCTTGCAGGTACGACCGCTGATCATCGGCCTGACCGTCGTCGCCTTCGGCAGCAGTGCGCCGCAAATGGCCGTCAGCCTGCAGGCGACCCTGGCACAGAACGCCGACATCGCCGTGGGCAGCGTGATCGGCAGCAGCATCTTCAATATCCTCGTCACCCTCGGGTTGTCGGCGCTGATCATTCCGCTGCGCGTCTCGCGCCAACTGGTGCGCTTGGACATCCCGCTGATGATCGGTGCCAGCCTGCTGGTGTTCGTGCTGGCCTGGAATGAAGAACTGACCCGGTTGGACGGCATCTGGCTGCTGCTGGCCCTGGCGGTGTACCTCGGGCTGTTGCTGCGCCAGTCACGGCATTCGGGGCGACCGCACCCGGTGGGGGGCGACGTGGCCCACCTGTCCTGGGTCAAGAGTGTGTTGATGATCGCGTCGGGCCTGGCGATGCTGGTTTTCGCCGGGCACCTGTTGCTGGGTGCGGCGGTGGAAGTGGCGACGGACCTCGGGCTCTCGGAACGCATCATCGGCCTGACCATCGTCGCCGTCAGCACCTCGCTGCCGGAACTCGCCACGTCGCTGATCGCCGCCTTGCGGGGCCAGCGGGACATCGCGGTGGGCAACGTGATCGGCAGCAACCTGTTCAACCTGCTGGGCGTGCTGGGGGTCACCGCCCTCGCCGCGCCCACGCCACTGTCGGTCTCGCCGAACGCCCTGGATTTCGACCTGCCAGTGATGCTCGGCGTGGCGGTGCTGTGCCTGCCGGTGTTCTATTCCGGTTATCGCGTCACCCGCGCCGAAGGCCTGTTGTTCCTGGGCTTGTACCTGGCCTACGGGCTGCACGTGGTGTCGTTCACCACCGGCATGCCCCTGGCCGGCCAACTGGAACGGCTGATGCTGTTCTATGCGCTGCCGGCCCTGCTCGCGTTTTTGCTGTTCACCTCCCTGCGCGCCTGGCGCCGCCAACACCACAAGAGGGATTTGCCATGACCGACACTCCAAAGACCGGCCTGGACATGCGTCGCCAAGTCATGGGCGACGCGTTCGTCGACCGCGCCCTGGGCAACGCCACCGAGTTCACCCAGCCGTTGCAGGATTTCGTCAACGAACATGCCTGGGGGAGCGTCTGGCAACGCGAGGGGCTGCCGCTGAAGACCCGCAGCCTGATCACCCTCGCCGCCCTCACCGCCCTCAAGTGCCCGCAGGAACTCAAAGGCCATGTGCGCGGCGCGCTGAACAACGGTTGCACGGTGGAAGAAATTCGCGAGGCATTGCTGCATTGCGCGGTGTATGCCGGAGTGCCGGCGGCGATCGATGCGTTTCGAGCGGCGCAGGAAGTGATCGATAGTTATCAAAAACCGGAGTGACCGTTAGATCGCAATCGCGAGCAAGCTCGCTCCCACAGTTGACCGGCGCTGAACACAAAATGTGTGTACGCCACAAACCTCCTGTGGGAGCGAGCTTGCTCGCGATTGGACCTCAGGAACACCGCAAACCCAAGCCTAGATCCACCCACCCCACTGCAACACAAAGATCCCCAGGTTGGTGGTAATCGCCGCCATCAAGGTGGTGATGACGATGATCGCCGCCGCCAGTTCATGGTTGCCATCGGCCGCCCGGGCCATGACGAAGCTGGCGGCGGCGGTGGGGCTGCCGAAGTACAGGAACAGGATCCCCAGTTCCGCCCCGCGAAAACCCCAGAGCCAGGCACCGAGGGTGGCCACCAGCGGCAGGCCGACCATCTTCACCAGGCTCGAACTCAGGGCCATCTTGCCGCTCTTGCGCAGGGCCGCCAGCGATAGCGTGCCACCGATGCAAATCAGCGCCAGGGGCAAGGTCATTTGCGACAGGTACTTGGCCGAGGTCTCGAACCAGTTCGGCACGCCAATCTGCCAATAGGCGAACGGCGCGGAGACGATCACGCTGATGATCAGCGGATTGCTGATCACGCTTTTGCAGATGCTCCACGGGTCGGACTTGATCACCGGGCTGTAGACCGCCAGCACGATGGTCGACAAGGTGTTGTAGAACAGGATCACCAGCGCCGCGAGAATCGCTCCCAGGGAAATCCCGTAGTCGCCATACATGCTCGCCGCCAGCGCCAGGCCGATGACCCCGTTGTTGCCGCGAAACGCACCTTGGGTATAGATGCCGCGATCTTCCCGCGGGCAACGCCAGATCGCCCAGCCCCAGGCCATCGCAAAGCTCACCAGGGTAGCGACAGAGAAATAGATCAACAGAGCCGGCTGCAACGCCGCATGCAGGTCCGCGTGCAGGATGCCGAGGAACAACAGCGCCGGCATGGTGACGTTGAACACCAGGGACGAGGCGATGTGGATGAAATTGTCGTTGATCCAGTCGATGCGCTTGAGCAACACCCCCAGAAACAGCATGGCAAACACCGGCGCGGTGATGTTCAGGGTTTCGAGGAAAATTGCCAGCATGCCGGGGACCTTGGGAGGGGTGTCGTTAGGTGGCTAATGATAAGCCACTCACGGCATTGGCGTCTGGTGAAGTGCTATCGCGATCAGGCTCGCTCCCACATTTATTCTGCGCCGGGCAAAGAATCCACATGTAGCCCACATCCTTGTGGGAGCGGGCTTGCTCGCGAAGACGGCGGCTCATCCAACATCACTGCTGGCTGAACCACCGCGTTCGCGAGCAAGCCCGCTCCCACACTGGTCTCCAACGATCAAGACATCATCAGGTAATCGGCGCAGGGTTGAACAAGGTGATGTCGTTGTACAGCTTGTGCCGCTCGGCCCAGGTCTGCTTCTTGCCGCTGGCCACGTCCAGGTAGTAGTGGAACAGCTCCCAGCCCAACTCTTCGATGGTCGCCCGTCCGGTGGCGATCCGGCCGGCATCGATGTCGATCAGGTCAGGCCAGCGCTGGGCCAGTTCGGTGCGGGTCGAGACCTTCACCACGGGGGCCATGGCCAAGCCGTACGGCGTGCCCCGGCCGGTGGTGAACACATGCAGGTTCATCCCCGCCGCCAGTTGCAAGGTGCCGCAGACAAAATCACTGGCCGGCGTGGCACAGAAGATCAGGCCCTTTTGCTTGAAGCGCTCGCCTGGGCCAAGCACGCCGTTGATCGCGCTGCTGCCAGACTTGACGATCGAGCCCAGGGATTTTTCGACGATGTTCGACAACCCGCCCTTCTTGTTGCCCGGCGTGGTGTTGGCACTGCGATCGGCCTCGCCCTTGGCCAGGTAGCGGTCGTACCAGTCCATTTCCCGCACCAGCTCCTGGGCAACTTCCCGGGTTTGCGCCCGGGAGGTCAGCAGGTAGATCGCATCGCGCACTTCGGTGACTTCGGAAAACATCACCGTCGCCCCCGCCCGCAGCAACAGGTCCGAGGCATAACCCAACGCCGGGTTGGCGGTGATGCCGGAAAACGCATCGCTGCCGCCGCACTGCATGCCCAGGATCAGTTCCGAGGCCGGCACGGTTTCACGACGGCGCAGGTCGAGTTTCTTCAGGCGGGTCTCGGCCAATTCCATGATCTGCTCGATCATTTCAGTGAAACCGTGACTGGAATCCTGCAAGCGATACAACCACGGCTCGCTGAGGTCCACCGAACTGTCGCCCTCATGCATCACCTGCCCAGCCTGCAATTTCTCGCAGCCCAGGCTGATCACCAGTGCCTCGCCGCCCAGGTTCGGGTTGCGGGCCAGGTTGCGCACGGTACGGATCGGGATATACGCGTCGGTGGCGGTGATCGCCACGCCACAGCCATAGCTGTGGGTCAGCGCCACCACGTCATCGACGTTCGGGTACTTGGGCAGCAGCTCATCCTTGATGCGCTTGACCGCGTGGTCCAGCACCCCGGTCACGCACTGCACCGTGGTGGTGATGCCCAGGATGTTGCGCGTGCCGACGGTGCCGTCGGCGTTGCGATAACCTTCGAAGGTGTAACCCTCCAGCGGGGCATCGGCCGCCGGTACGTCGGTGGACAGCGGCAGGCTGTCCAACGGCGGCGCGGTGGGCATGCGCAACTGGTCTTCCTTGACCCAACTGCCACGAGCAATCGGCTGCAGCGCATAGCCAATGACCTGGCCGTAGCGAATCACCTCGCCACCCTCGGGAATATCCTCCAGGGTGACCTTGTGGCTCTGGGGTACGAAGTCCACGGTGACCAGGCCGTCCGGGAACTCGGTCCCGGCCGGTACGCCCTGGTCATTGACGACGATTACTACGTTGTCCCGCTCATGCAAGCGGATGTAACGCGGCGAATCGGCATGTTCAATCAGTTGCATTGATGCCGCTCCTTCAGGATTTCGCTTCAGACAGGCTGGAAATCTCGACATCCTTGGCCGTCGGTTCCTCGAGTACCACACGCTTGATCGGCCCGACGATGACCAGGTAGCTGAACACCGCCACCAGCGCGTTGCAACCGACGAACACCAGTGCCCACTTGAACGAACCGGTGGCGCTGATGATGTAGCCAATGACGATTGGCGTGGTGATCGATGCCAGGTTGCCGAAAGTGTTGAACAGACCACCGCTCAAGCCGGCGATCTGTTTTGGCGACGTGTCGGACACCACGGCCCAGCCCAGTGCGCCGACGCCTTTACCGAAGAACGCCAGGGCCATGAAGCCCACCACCATCCATTCGATGTCCACGTAGTTGCAGGCCACGATGCTGCTGGAGACCAGCAGGCCGCCGATGATCGGTGCTTTGCGGGCGAAGGTCAGCGAATGGCCCTTGCGCAGCAGGTAGTCGGAAATCACCCCGCCCAGCACGCCGCCGATAAAACCGCAGATGGCCGGCAAGGACGCGATGAAACCGGCCTTGAGGATGGTCATGCCGCGGTCCTGCACCAGGTACACCGGGAACCAGGTCAGGAAGAAGTATGTGATGCCGTTGATGCAGTACTGGCCCAGATAGACACCGAGCATCATGCGGTTGGTCAGCAGCTGGCGGATGTAATCCCACTTCGGACCGTCGGTTTTCTTATCCTTGCCTTTGTCCTGGTCCATATCGACCATCGCGCCATTGGCGGCGATGTGATTGAACTCGGCTTCGTTGATCATCGGGTGCTGGCGCGGGCTGTGGATCACTTTCAGCCAGATCAGCGAGAACACGATGCCGATCACACCCATCACGATGAACACGTGCTGCCAGCCGAAGCGGTAGACGATCCAGCCCATCAGCGGTGCGAACAGCACGGTGGCGAAATACTGCGCCGAGTTGAAGATCGCCGAGGCGGTGCCGCGCTCCGCGGTGGGGAACCAGGCGGCGACGATCCGTGCGTTGCCCGGGAAGGACGGCGCTTCGGCCAGCCCAACCAGGAAGCGCAGCATGAACAACGCAACCACGGCCGTGGACAGGCCGAATTCACCCACATAGCCTTGCAGCACGGTGAACAGCGACCAGGTGAAAATGCTCAAGGCATAGATTTTTTTCGACCCGAAACGGTCGAGCAACCAGCCGCCGGGAATCTGCCCGGCCACATAGGCCCAGCCGAAAGCGGAGAAGATATAACCGAGGGTGACGGCATCGATGCCGAGGTCTTTTTGCAGGCTGGAGCCTGCGATGGCGATGGTGGCACGGTCGGCATAATTGATCGTCGTCACCAGGAACAGCATGAGCAGGATCAAATAGCGGACGTGTGTCGGCTTGGTCGCTTGCATGTAGATGTACTCCCACTATTTATTTTTATGCGGGTCAGCAGATTGTGACGCCAGGGCGGGGATCACCGGCCCTGGCGGTGTCGCACTTACGATCCGATGTAAGAAGTTTTAACCACGGTGTAGAACTCTTGCGCGTAGCGACCTTGCTCACGCGAACCATAGGACGAACCTTTGCGCCCGCCGAACGGCACGTGGTAATCCACGCCGGCGGTGGGCAGGTTGACCATCACCATGCCCGCCTGGGAATGGCGCTTGAAGTGGTTGGCATACTTCAGCGAGGTGGTGGCGATACCGGCGGACAAACCGAACTCGGTGTCGTTGGCCATCGCCAGCGCGGCCTCGTAGTCGGCCACGCGCACGACGTTGGCCACCGGGCCGAAGATCTCTTCGCGGCTGATGCGCATCGACGCTTCGCTGTCGGCGAACAGGGTCGGCGCCAGGAAGTAACCTTCGGTATCGCACGTCACCAAACCACCACCGCTGACCAGCCGCGCGCCTTCGCTCTGGCCGATGTCGATGTACTTCAAGTCCTGGTTGAGCTGGGCTTCGGAAACCACCGGGCCGATGTCGGTGCCGGCCTTCAACGCATGACCGACCTTGATCGATTGCATGCGCTCGGCCATGGCCGCAACGAACGTGTCGTGGATGCCGGCGGTGACGATCAGGCGACTGGAGGCCGTGCAACGTTGGCCGGTGGAGTAGAACGCGCTCTGCACCGCCAGTTCGACGGCTTGCTTGAGGTCGGCGTCGTCGAGGATGACCTGCGGGTTCTTGCCGCCCATCTCCAACTGCACCTTGGCTTGGCGCGACACGCAGTTGACCGCGATCTGCCGGCCCACGCCCACGGAACCGGTGAAGCTGATGCCGTCGACTTTCGGGCTGTTGACCAGGACTTCACCGACGACGCGGCCGCTGCCCATCACCAGGTTGAACGCTCCGGCCGGGAAACCGGCGCGGGAAATGATCTCGGCCAGGGCCCAGGCACAGCCCGGCACCAGCTCGGCGGGCTTGATCACCACGCAGTTGCCGTAGGCCAGGGCCGGGGCGATCTTCCACGCGGGGATGGCGATCGGGAAGTTCCACGGGGTGATCAGGCCGACCACACCGAGGGCTTCACGGGTGACCTCGACGTTGACGCCTGGGCGCACCGACGGCACGTAATCGCCCGACAGGCGCAGGCATTCACCGGCGAAGAATTTGAAGATGTTACCGGCGCGGGTCACTTCGCCGATGGCTTCAGGCAGGGTCTTGCCCTCTTCCCGGGCCAGCAATTGGCCGAGTTCTTCGCGGCGGGCGAGGATCTCGCTGCCGACTTTGTCCAGCGCATCGTGACGGGCCTGGATGCCCGAGGTCGACCAGGTCGGGAACGCGGCGCGGGCGGCTTCGATGGCGGCATTGACTTGCGCTGCGTCAGCCTTGGCGTATTCACCGATGACATCGGACAAGTCAGACGGGTTGATGTTGGTGCAATAGTCGGCACCGGCCACCCACTGACCGTTGATGTAGTTATCGAAACGCTTTGAATCTGCCACGGAGCTACTCCTTCTACAAAAGCTGTCTAGGGACGCGAAGCGTCCCTAGTGGCATTCCCACGTGGAGCGCGGGAACGAACAAACCTTACGTAAAAAGCCGCTGATCACTCAGCGGCCTTATCGGGTCTGTTACTGCTTGCCTTGCTTGTCGATCAGGGCGGCCAGGGCTTCGTATTCTTCTGGCAGCAGGTCGGTCAGCGGCGTGCGCACAGGGCCCGCGTCATAGCCAACGATCTTCGCGCCGGCCTTGACGATGCTCACCGCGTAACCGGCCTTGCGGTTACGGATGTCCAGGTAAGGCAGGAAGAAGTCGTCGATGATTTTGCCGACGGTCTCGTGATCGTCGCGGGCAATGGCGTGGTAGAAGTTCATCGCGGTTTTCGGGATGAAGTTGAACACCGCCGAGGAGTAGACCGGCACGCCCAGCGCCTTGTAGGCCGCGGCGTAGACTTCAGCGGTCGGCAGGCCGCCCAGGTAGCTGAAACGATCGCCGAGGCGACGACGGATCGAAACCATCAGTTCGATATCGCCCAGGCCATCCTTGTAGCCGATCAGGTTCGGGCAGCGCTCGGCCAGTTGTTCCAACTGAGTGGCGTTCAGGCGGCAGACGTTGCGGTTGTACACCACCACGCCGATTTTTACCGATTTGCACACGGCTTCAACGTGGGCGGCAACGCCGTCCTGGCTGGCTTCGGTCAGGTAGTGCGGCAGCAGCAGCAGGCCCTTGGCGCCCAGACGCTCGGCTTCTTGAGCGTATTCGATGGCCTGGCGGGTGGCACCGCCAACACCGGCAAGGATTGGCACGCTGGTGGCGCAGGTATCGACGGCGGTCTTGATGACCTGCGAATACTCGCTGGCGGCCAGGGAGAAGAATTCACCGGTGCCGCCCGCTGCGAACAAGGCAGAGGCGCCATACGGGGCCAGCCACTCGAGGCGCTTGATGTAGCTGTCGCGATTGAAATCGCCAAGGGCCGTGAAATCGGTGACCGGGAACGACAGCAGGCCAGACGAGAGGATGGACTTCAGTTCTTGTGGATTCATTATTCGAACACCCTGGGACGCAAAATGTGTATGAGATGGTTAAGCTTCGGCCAGAAGTTGTAGGTCATCGTACAACTTAAAATGCATACGTCAACTGCATTTCGTCCTGCGTCAGGTGTGAGGGCATGGAGGTTGGTCGCGAAGCCTTGTAAATCGGGTCATCCGGCGAAATTGGAGAGCCAATGAAACTGGCGAGCGAGTCCCCCGGACCGCTGATCGAGACTGTCAACTCTGTCAGTAGGCGAGATTGCGGGAAGGAGGCATAACGGCAGTGTGGCCGTGCGACGCCCGGCTGTGGTCCTTTTCTGAAATCTTTAAAGTGAGTCGTCCGTGCGCAACGATCAGGGCCGCCTCACAAGGAGTGACGTCATGGCGAAGACGTATGCGAAACCGATGCTCAAGGATTTTCCAGCCACCGGGGAAGTCACGATCAGCTTGGCAAAGACAAAGACGTTAACCGTGAAAATTCCGGATGCAGCTTTCGACCCGTACTCGAACGCCCGACTGACTCTGGGCGTCGGCTCGACGCCTCCTACTCCGGTAGGCGCGTTTACACCTCTGACCGACGGCGAGGAAGGTACGCCACGCAAGGATGTGACAATGACGCTAACCAATACCGACTTGGCAGCTTACGTCGGCCAATTGGTTGAGCTTCGTTATGAGGTTAGCTACGAGAGCTGGGATCCCGATACATCCGAGCCGCAAATGTTGCGGATCAGCGCGTAGGGCTGGCGCTGCGATTTGTCAGACAGGCAAACAGATCGAAAACCGAACACCGTTTTCTTCGGCGAGGGATGTTTTATGTGGCGAGGGAGCTTGCTCCCGCTGGAGCGCGAAGCGGCCCCCTCATTTCCGATGCCAGATACAAGGGACTGCTTCGCAGCCCAGCGGGAGCAAGCTCCCTCGCCACAACAGCCTCCTTGCCCCCCGAGCAGTGAGCGACTTCAGCCTTGCGCCTGCGCCTCTTCATGAGCCTGGCGCAGTCGCTCGCGGCTATTGGTCAGGTGCAAGCGCATGGCGGCACGGGCCGCGTCGGAGTCCTGGCGGGCGATGGCTTCGTAGATTTCTTCATGCTCGCGCCTCAGGCGGTTCATGTAGTGCTGATGGTCATCATGGGCCAGGCGCGCCGAGTTCACCCGGGTACGCGGGATGATGCTGGTACCCAGGTGCGTCATGATGTCGGTGAAATAGCGGTTGCCGGTGGACAGGGCGATTTCCAGGTGGAAGGCGAAGTCCGAGGCCACCGCGTCGGTGGCATGGGCCGCGCTCTCGTTCAATGCGTCGAGGGCCGCACGCATCGCCGCCAGCTGCTCGTCACTGCGGCGCTGCGCCGCGAGCCCGGCGGATTCCACTTCCAGGCTGATGCGCAACTCCAGGATCGCCAGCACGTCACGCAACGTGACTACCGTGGCCGGGTCGATGCGAAAACCGCTCGGGCTGGGCGGATCCAGCACGAAAGTGCCGATGCCATGGCGGGTTTCCACCTGGCCGGCGGCCTGCAAGCGGGAAATCGCCTCGCGTACCACGGTGCGGCTGACGCCATGGGCTTCCATGATCGCCGACTCGGTGGGCAATTTATCGCCACGCTTGAGCAGGCCGTCGCGAATCTGCTCGGTCAGCACCGTCACCAGCTCCTGCGCCAGGCTGCGGCGCTTGCGGGGAAGGCGGGGTACGTCGATCGGGTTTTCCATGTGTCAGTGTCTCGGCAAGCGGCTGAATGGCATCATCATAGCGCAACGTGGTTGTACGATCACCGTGGGCGCGGTGGCGAGTCGGGTGCTGACGCCGAGTCGCCTTCATCGCGAGCAAGCTCGCTGCCACATTGGATCGGTTGCGTACTTAAATATCATGATCAACACAAATCCAGTGTGGGAGCGGGCTTGCTCGCGAAAGCGGTGTGCCAGATACATCAATATCAACTGACCCACCGCCTTCGCGAGCAAGCCCGCTCCCACAGGTTTTGCAGTGTTTAAGCGGTCACGGTGCGCTCCACCAGTTGGCCATTTTCGATACGCACATGTCGCGGATGGAAACGTTTCAAACTGCTTCGATGGCCGACGCTGACGATGCTCAGGCCCGGCAACTGGTCGATCAGCGCCTGATACAGCGTCGCCTCGTCTTCTTCGTCCATCGCCGACGTGGCTTCGTCCATGTACAACCATTGCGGTGCATAAAGCAATGCGCGGGCAAAGGCCAGGCGTTGTTGCTCGCCAGGCGAGAGCATGCGCTGCCAGTGGTTGCTTTCATCCAGCCGCAGGATCAGGTGTGGCAGGCGGCAGGTTTCCAGCACCTGTGCATAACGTTCGTTGGGGTAGACGTCGCCGGCCTGTGGATAACTCAACACTTCCCGCAGGCTGCCAATGGGCAGATAGGGCTTCTGCGGCAGGAACAGGTAACGCGCCGCCGGAAGCCGGATCGTCCCGTGTCCCGCAGGCCACAAATGCCCCATCGCGCGAAACAGGGTCGATTTACCGCTGCCGGAACGACCGCTGAGCATGACTCGCTCGCCCGGCGCCACGTTCATATCGGCGTTGTCGAGCAGATGACGACCGTCGGCCAGATCCAAGCCGAGGTTATGAACCGCCAACGCGCTCCCCTGGTTCTGCACATCGATGGCCGGCACGCGGTCTTCGTTGTCGCTCATGGCCTGGCGGAAACTCAACAGACGATCACAGGTGGCGCGCCATGCGGCAAGGTCGGCGTAGGCGCTGATGAACCAGCTGAAGTTCTCCTGCACATTGCCGAAGGCCGAGTTGATCTGCATGAGCTCGCCCAGTTGGATCTTGCCGGCGAAGTAGCGCGGCGCGGCAACGATGAACGGGAAGATGATCGCGATCTGGCCATAACCGGAGGTGAAGAACGTCAGGCGCTTGGACACCCGCATGATGTCCCAGAAGTTATGCCAGACCAGGCCGAAGCGCCCGCTCAGGCGGCGGTTCTCGTTCGGTTCGCCGTTGTACAGCGCAATGCTCTCGGCGTTTTCACGCACCCGGACCATGGAGAAACGCAGGTCGGCTTCGAAGCGTTGCTGGTTGTTGTTCAGCCCGATCAGGCGTCGGCCGATCAGGTGCGTCAGCCAACTGCCCACCGCCGCATACACCAGGGCGCACCAGAACATGTAGCCGGGAATGGTGTAGCCGAACACTTCGATGCTGCCGGACACGCCCCACAAGATGATCGAGAACGACACCAGGCTGACCACGGTGCGCAGCAATCCCAGCCCCAGGCCCAGGGTATTGGTGGTGAAACTGTTGAGGTCTTCGGAAATCCGCTGGTCCGGGTTGTCGGTATAGCCGCCCTGCTCCAGCCGGTAGTAATTCTTGTTGCCCAGCCAGCGGGCGAAATGCTGCTCGGTGAGCCAGGCCCGCCAACGAATGGTGAGCATCTGCGTGAGGTACAAGCGATAGACGGCGCCGAGGATCGCCACCGCCGCGATGCCGCAGAAATACAGGATCAACTGCCAGAATGCCGCGCTGTTCTTCTCCTGCAGGGCGTTGTAGAAATCCTTGTACCAACTGTTGATCCACACCGAAATCGCCACGCTGAACAGCGACAGCGCGATGACGGCGATCAACAGCGTCCAGGCCTTGCCCTTCTCCTCACTGCGCCAGTACGGCGTGGTCATTTGCCAGACACGGCGGAAAAACTGCCCGCGCACCGCGTCATTGACCGCGGAATATTCAGCGTTCTGATTCATGGTTAAGGCTCGATAAAGAAAAGAACAGACTCGGGCCGATCATAAAGCAACGGCCCGATGTGTCGCGAGGGTGGACAACACCTGTTCAGCGCAGGTTCAGCGACGCACGGGACGCTTTTGCAATTTGCGCTGCAAGGTCCGCCGGTGCATGCCCAGGGCACGGGCGGTGGCGGAGATATTGCCTTCGTGCTCGGTCAGCACCCGCTGGATATGCTCCCATTGCAGGCGATCCACCGACATGGGGTTTTCCGGCACCAGGGTGTCGAGGTCGGCGTGCTCGGACAACAGCGCCGCCAGCACGTCATCGGCATCCGCCGGTTTGCACAGGTAATTGCAGGCGCCGCGCTTGATGGCTTCGACCGCGGTGGCGATGCTCGAATAACCGGTGAGGATCACCACGCGCATTTCCGGGTCCAGCTCCAGCAACTTGGGCAGCAGCACCAGGCCGGAATCGCCGTCCATTTTCAGGTCCAGGGCGGCGTAGTCCGGCAGGTCGGCCTGGGCGATGGTCAGGCCTTCCTCGGCGGAACCGGCGGTGCTGACGCGAAAGCCGCGACGGGACATGGCCCGGGCCATGACGCGGGTAAACGTGGCGTCGTCATCCACCAGCAACAGGTGCGGCAGTTCTTCGCCGTCGACTTGGATCTCGTCACTCATGTTTCGTCTCCTCGGTCGGCATGGGGCAGGCGCAGCTCGGTGAGCGTGCCGCCTTCCTCATGGGGGTAGAGTTTCACCGAGCCGCCGGCGCGTGTCACGCTGGCTTTGCTCAAGAACAGGCCCAGGCCGAAACCTTTGCCCTTGGTGGTATAGAACGGCTTGCCGATCTGCTCGGCAATCGCCAGCGGCACGCCGGCGCCGTGGTCGCGAATGCAGATGGTCAGTTCATAAGCGTTCCAGTCCAACGCCACTTCCAGATTGTCGGGACAGGCATCGGCGGCATTGTTCAGCAGGTTCAACAGCGCCTGGGTCAGGTCTGGCGGCGGCGCCATGCACGGCACCACGCCCTTGCCCAGGCACTGGAAGCGATAACTGGCTTCCGGGCGCATCAGGTGCCAGCGGTTCAGGGCATCATCGAGCCAGAAGGTGACCGCCTGCATGTCGATGTCCAGCCGCCGATTGGCCTCGGCGGCACGCACCAGGTATTGCAGGGTTTCCTTGCAGAGCTTGACCTGGTCCTGAAGCACGCTGAGATCGTCCTGCAGCGCCGGGTCGTGATGGTCCTGGCGCATTTCCTTGAGCAGCACGCTCATGGTCGCCAGCGGTGTACCCAGTTCATGGGCGGCGCCGGCGGCCTGGGTCGCCACGGCCAGCAGTTGCTCGTCCCGCAGGCCTTCTTCACGGCGGATAGCCCGCAGCTCTTCCTGGCGGCGCAGCTCCTCGGCCATGCGCGCGGCAAAAAACGTGATGACCGCCGCCGCCAGGGCGAAACTCAGCCACATCCCATAGATCTGCAGGTTCTCCCGGGCGATGGGAAAGGTTTCCAGCGGGTAGAAGCGCACCAGCAACAGTGTGTACAGGGCCAGGGCGATGCCGGAAAGAATCAGCGAAAACCGCCACGGCAACGTCACGGCGGCGATGGTCAGCGGCACCAGGTAATAAGAGACGAAGGGGTTGGTGGAGCCGCCGGAGAAATACAGCAGCGCGCTGTGGATAAACAGGTCACACGCCAGTTGCACCGCATATTCCAGCTCGGTCACCGGCCACGAGGCACGCAGGCGAATCGCCGTCAGCGCGCACAGCACGCTGGAACAGACCAGGGTGATCGCCAACTGCAGCCAGGGCAGCGGCAGCAAGTCGAACCAATAAGCGAGCCCCACGGAGCCGGCCTGGGCCGCCAGGACCAGAATACGGATAAACGTCAGGCGCCAGAGGTTCTGGCGGGAAGCGGAAGTCATTTGCAAAGGGGCGAGCATGAGCTCTCCTGATGAGCGCTCCAGGCGGATCGCACGGAGTATAACCAAGGCGCGGGTTGCAGCGGCAGCTATGCGGCAAAGCGCCACAGCTCTCAATGCTGCATATACCCCTTGTGGCGAGGGAGCTTGCTCCCGCTGGCCTGCGCAGCAGGCCCAACCCCGGCGCCGCGTTGTGTCAGATAAATGGAGTCGCTGCTTTTAGGGCCGCTTCGCGCCCCAGCGGGAGCAAGCTCCCTCGCCACGGAGTTCTTCATTGGCTTCAGGTATCTGTATAGAAGTTGTAACTGTGCGAACCCACCCATAAAAGCTAGAGTCTTATCCTTCACGCAGGCCCGGACCTCACCCCTGCGCCTCATCCCAAGGAGCTTTCATGCACACGTTCAGTCGCCCCGCCGCCCTGCTCGCCTTCAGCCTCGGCACCGTCGCCAGCCTGCCGGCCCTGGCCGCCGACGAGCTTCACTACAACCAGATTTCCCTGCGCGCCGAAGCCAGCCAGGAAGTCGCCCGAGACCTGATGATCGTCACCCTCTACACCGAAGAACAAAACACCGACCCGGCCAAACTCGCCGCCGCGATCAGCACCACGGTGAACAAAGCCATCGGCCAGGCCAAAGAGGTCAAGGACATCACCCTGCGCCAGGGCAGCCGTAACAGCTACCCGATCTACGACAACAAAGGCGGGAAAATCACCGGCTGGCGTGAACGCGCCGAACTGCGCCTGGAAAGCGCCGACTTCGCCGCCCTGTCCAAACTCACCGGCGAGCTGCTGGGGGACATGAAAATGGGCGGCATGGACTTCGCCATCGCCACCGCCACCCGCCAGAGCAGCGAAGACGCCCTGCTCAAAGACGCCGTCAACGCCTTCAAGGCCCGCGCTCAACTCGCCACCGAAGCCCTGGGCGGCAAGGGCTACAAGATCGTCAACCTGAACTTCAACACCAACGGCTACCCACAACCGTACATGCGCCCGCAGATGATGATGAAAGGCGCGTCCATGGATGCGGAGTCGGTGACACCTGACGTGGAAGCGGGCACCAGCAAGGTGACGATGACGGCGGATGGGGTGGTTGAGGTGTTGTTGCAGTAACCCGCCTGATCGTTCCCACGCTCCGGCGTGGGAATGCCTCACCGCGCCCCTGTGGCGAGGGAGCTTGCTCCCTCGCCACAGGGCGGTGCCCGACCTTAAATGGGCGGGCAGGCCGAGCTCGCCGGCGCTTCGATCTGATCCAACGCCTTGTCCACCAGCAACTGGCACAACTCTACCAACTGATGAATCCCCAACGCCACGCTCCGGCGCGTGCCCTCCACTTCGAATGCCAGATCCTCGGCCATGGCTTTTATCGAGGCCAGGGTTTCCGAAGTGCTGGTGAGCAGCGTATCGGTGTCGGCTTTGGCGGTGACTGAGAACAGGCTATCGATGCGCTGATCGGTGCTTGGCTCTGGTTTTTTTGGATTCAGGTAATGATCGAGGGCGCGCTCGGCGGCGGCGCGGTCTTTTAAGAGGTCTTCGATGGCGTCGAAGCCGGAAAGGGGATTGGTTTTGTTGAAGGGTGGGTCGGGGACTGGCTTATCCATATCTAATTCTCCTGCTTAAAATTGGAGCCATCCCTGTGTCGTTTCCACGCGACAATAAGGTGGCAGCGGTACGCGGGGTGGAAATACCGGTTAGCAGGACCCGGCCAGACCGAAGTCTGCCCACGCACAGCCGCCAAGACGCAGTTTGCAGACGAAACGAGACGTCGGCAACACGATGTTCAGCCATGCCACTGCTAAAAGGTTCAGGTTTCCACACCCGGTCGCTGATTAGGCAGCGACGTTCAAAGGTTAGAGAGCCCACTTCCGAGGGACAACCTTAAAAGCTTGTCGGATCTTTCGTTCTGAAGAGCGGATCCTTCCTACGCACCTGAATGATTTATGCAGCCTTCCGCCCCACCGCAAACCCCGTGGCGAGGGAGCTTGCTCCCGCTGGGCTGCGCAGCAGCCCCAAACCTGACGACTCGGTGTGCGATATGGAGCGGGCGAATTCGACCGGGCTAATGCACCGTCAACTGTGTGCCTTATTCCCAATCACAGGAGCAACCCACCCAAGCTCATTTATCCCGCACCAAACGCACCTTTTCCCAACACCTGATGAAGCTCGGGAGTCGTTCCTCTCAGCAAGCTTATTTGTTTTTCACAAAGCTGACATAAACCGCCTGTATCACAGCGTCCTCTTCACCAATATCAGGCGCATAAACCCTAAGACCCAATCCGTCCACATCAAATCCCGAATTATTAAAGTTCAGGACCTCACCTTGCGCAACCAAATGCTGCCGAACTTCAAGTACATCCGCACCGGACAAACGCTGTCCGCGCCAGCTGAGGTCGCTCCATTTCAAGAACTCCAAGCCGATGATGGCGAAACTCTCATCAAAATAAACATGTACTCCTAAATCATCGTAGGCGTCAGTCGGAACTGTAGAGTCTGTCGTTTTGAAGAACTCGTCAAAATCCCCCCCCAATATCGCCCGCGATTGATCGCGAGTCATACCGACGTGCACCGGACCTAAATCACCAAAACCCAACAGTTCGAAGCTCATCACTACTTTTTCCTAAAATCATCCGGATGCAATTTAGACGCATAATCCAACATCTGGCCTATCGCCGCACGCAAAAAGGGGACAGATTTATTTTCCCGACTCAACTCTCGGCCGCCTCCGGTAAAACATTCTGGGCATATAAGAACCCTCTATCCGTGGAAGCTTTCAGCGTAGCAGAGCATTTAAAAATAAATCTGTCCCCTTTTTCCGCCATCGCCACCGCCACCCGCCAGAGCAGCGAAGACGCCCTGCTCAAAGACGCCGTCAACGCCTTCAAGGCCCGCGCTCAACTCGCCACCGAAGCCCTGGGCGGCAAGGGCTACAAGATCGTCAACCTGAATTTCAACACCAACGGCTACCCACAACCGTACATGCGCCCGCAAATGATGATGAAAGGCGCGTCCATGGATGCTGAGTCGGTGACACCTGACGTGGAAGCGGGCACCAGCAAGGTGCCGATGACGGCGGATGGGGTGGTTGAGGTGTTGTTGCAGTAACCCGCCTGATCGTTCCCACGCTCCCGCGTGGGAATGCCTCCACGGACGCTCCGCGTTCGGCTTTGGAAAGGGACGCAGAGCGTCCCGGGCTGCGTTCCTACGCAGAGCGTGGGAACGATCAAACGGTCTTTACTTCAGCAAAGGCACAGCCGCCTGCGCGAGTTGAGTGAGCAACTCAATATCTCGCCCGTCCCGTGCGCCATCTTCATTTAAATCGGTTTTTATACCCACCTTGTCGTAGCGCCCATCCTTCGAGGAGGATGCGACAAAGGTGAGCAAGTAACTCTTGTTGTCACGAAAAAACTCGAGCCGAACCTCCGGGCTTTCGTCTTTATCGAAGTCTTTAAGCGATATACGGATTTCTTCGGCGGCCATCGCTACACCTCTTCCATGGATTGGCTCAATACGGCATCGGCGCTTAGTGGCGCGCCTGTTGCCACGTTATAACCATGTTTCCAAAAACCTACCGCCAGAAGTGGCAGGTGTACCGGCAACAGTAGAGCCGCGCCTTTGTGGCAACGGGACTTAACGAAACACCAAGCCGCCGGGCCACTTGCCAGTCCAGCGGCGTTATTCCAGACTTCGCCATTCGTCAATGGGAGGATGGCACGTTTGAAAAAGCGAGGAAGACTCGCAACATCGCCAGACGTTAGCTGTTCTTACTTCAGCAGCGCTACGACTGACCGAGCGAGGTTGATGAACAGTTCATCGTCCTGTGCATCGAAATCACCATCACCGTCGGCATCACCTTTCACATCCACTTTGTCATACTTTCCGTTCTTCGAAGAAGAAGAAACAGAGGTAGCAAAGTCCACCTTTGTACCGGTATAGAACTCGAACAGAACCTCCGGGCTACTGTCACGATCAAGGTCTTCAATTGAAATGCGGATTTCTCTAGCGGCCATCGTCACACCTCTTCCATGGATTAGGTCAGTACGGATCGCTACTCAAGAGCAGCGTGCCTGTAACCACCTTATAACCATGCCTCCAAAAATCTACTGTCAGAAGTATCAGGTGTATGCCCGCACAGTAGAACCTACGGAGAATCGAGCATCCTCTGTGGCGAGGAGACTTATCCCCTCGCCACAAGACGGTGCCCGACCTTAAGTGGGCGGGCAGGCTGAGCTGGCCGGCGCTTCGATCTGATCCAACGCCTTGTCCACCAGCAACTGGCACAACTCTCCCGGCCGCTGTTTCGCAGCGACAGGCGAAAGGTTAGAGAGCCCACTTCCGAGGGACAACCTTAAAAGCTTGTCGGATCTTTCGTTCTGAGGAGCAGATCCGTCCGACACCTCTGAATGATTTATACAGCCTTCCGACCCACCGCAAACCCCGTGGCGAGGGAGCTTGCTCCCGCTGGGCTGCGCAGCAGCCCCAACCCAAGCGCCGGGTTGTGTCAGATGAATGGAGTCGCTGCTTTTGGGGCCGCTTCGCGCCCCAGCGGGAGCAAGCTCCCTCGCCACGGGGTTAGCTGTTCGACGAGACGGAGGTGTATTGCTTCAACCAGTGAATCGGGTACACCCGAAGGAATCAGGCCGGCTGTCAGGCCGCCTTCGCGAGCAAGCCCGCTCCCACAGGGGAAACGCGGTCCCCATCAAGAACCAGGTCGGCTATAAGGCCGCCTCGCGGTGGACGTTGATCTCGGCGCCCCGTTAACCACGCTGGCCGAACGCAGGCATTGTGGAGTGGGCATCCCGGCATGAATGCCGGGATAGCCGCGCTGGGCCATGGATGGCCCTTCGCGGCGGGCCCACGGAACAATGCCGGAGTGAGGGCACACCGAGCCTAGGCGAGGTGCCGAGTGGTGGGGCATGAAGCGCTTTGGTTACTTTCGCGCTTTTCGAAAGTGACCCGCCGTCAGGGCGGAACCCTAAGTGGCCGTTACCGCAGCAATGAATTTGTACCCGGTCAACAAAATCCTGGCCGGCTGTCAGGCCGCCATCGCGAGCAAGCTCGCTCCCACAGTTTGGATCGAAGTACACCCAGGAAAGACAGGTCGGCTATCAGGCCGCCTCGTCCAAAGCGCTATACCCAAACCCAACGGTCCCCCTCACTTTTCGATATTTCCAACACCCCCACCCGCAACGCTACTCTCCTGAAAACCTCACCACCCTCCAAGGGATTTCATGGACAGAACCACCCTCAAGCCTCTCCTGCTCGCCGTGGCCCTGATCAGCAGCGCCCCAATGGCCCAAGCCGCCACCACCCTGGTCTACTGCTCCGAAGCCAGCCCCGCCGGGTTCGACCCCAGCCAATACACCAGCGGCACCGACTTCGACGCCTCGGCCGAAACCGTCTTCAACCGCCTCACCCAATTCAAGCGCGGTGGCACCGAGGTCGAACCCGGATTAGCCACGAGCTGGGACGTATCGCCCGACGGCCTGGCCTACACCTTCCACCTGCGCAACGGCGTGAAATTCCACACCACCGACTCCTTCATCCCCACCCGCGATTTCAACGCCGACGACGTGCTGTTCACCTTCCAGCGCCTGCTCGACCCGCAGCACCCGTTCCGCCAGGCCTACCCCACCGAGTCGCCGTACTTCACCGACATGGGCCTGAACACCACGATCAAAAGCGTCGAGAAAGTCGACGAGCACACCGTGCGCTTCAACCTGAACAACGTCGACGCCGCCTTCGTGCAAAACCTGGCGATGAGTTTCGCCTCCGTGCAGTCCGCCGAATACGCAGCGCAGTTGTTGAAGGAAGGCAAGGCCGGCGACCTCAACCAGAAACCCGTCGGCACCGGGCCGTTCGTGTTCAAGCGCTACCAGAAGGACTCGCAGATCCGCTACGCCGCCAACACGGCGTACTGGAAACCCGAGGACGTGAAACTCGACAACCTGATTTTCTCCATCACCCCGGACGCCGCCGTGCGTCTGCAAAAGCTCAAGCGCGGTGAATGCCAGGTCAGTGGCTACCCACGCCCGGCCGACATCGAGGTGATCGAACAGGATCCGAACCTGCAGGTGCTCAAGCAGCCCGGCTTCAACCTGGGTTTCCTGGCCTACAACGTGACACACCCGCCCCTGGACCAGCTCAAGGTCCGGCAAGCGCTGGACATGGCCATCGACAAGCCGGCGATCATCAAGGCCGTGTACCAGAGCGCCGGTCAACTGGCGCAGAACGCCTTGCCACCGGCCCAGTGGTCGTTCGACCCGAGCATCCAGGACGCGCCCCACGACATGACCAAGGCCAAGGCGCTACTCAAGGAGGCCGGGGTTGCGCCGGGTACCACCGTCAATTTATGGGCGATGACGGTGCAACGCGCGTCCAACCCCAATGCACGAATGTCGGCACAGATGATCCAGCAGGATTGGGCCAAGATCGGCATCAAGGCCAACATCGTCAGTTATGAATGGGGCGAGTACATCAAGCGTGCAAAAAATGGCGAACATGACGCAATGATCTACGGCTGGACCGGCGATAACGGCGACCCCGACAACTGGCTGGGGGTGCTGTACAGCTGCGCGGCGGTCAAGGGCAGCAACTACGCCAAGTGGTGCGACCCGGCCTACGACCGCTTGATCCAGCAGGCCAAGGTGTCCACCGACCGCCAGCAACGGATCGATCTGTACCAGCAAGCGCAGAAAATCCTCAAGCAACAGGTGCCGATCACGCCCATCGCCAACTCCACGGTCTTCCAGCCAATAAACAGGAAAGTGGTGGATTTCAAACTCAGCCCATTCGGCCTCACACCCTTCTACGGCGTGGGTTTGAAGAAGTAATACCCGCCCTTTTCCGGCGCATCGAAGCGCCGCTTCGCACCGGAAAAGGGCGCGACTCGCCCCTAAAAAACGCGCGCAAACGATCAAATGCGTCGGAAGTTACACGGATGCGACATTAAGGTACGTTCGTGCCACTGTTTCGGACTTGTGACCGCTCTGGAACTTGCATTGGGTATGAGGCCTGCATAAGTATCCGCAGGACGACTCACGAGGTCGCCCTCAAATCCAAAAATGACAACAAATCATGAGGCCAACATGCTTAAACAAGCGGTCATTCCGTTTTTAGTCGGCGCAAGCTTATTAGCCAGCGCACCTTTCGCCCAAGCCGCGACTAACCTGGTGTTCTGCTCCGAAGGCAGCCCGGCCGGTTTTGACCCGGGTCAGTACACCACCGGAACCGACTTCGACGCCTCTGCAGAGACCATGTTCAACCGTCTGACCCAGTTCGAACGCGGCGGCACCGCTGTGACTCCTGGCCTGGCGACCAAGTGGGATATTTCCGACGACGGCCTGACCTATACCTTCCACCTGCGTGAAGGCGTCAAGTTCCACACCACCCCGTACTTCAAGCCGACCCGCGAATTCAACGCCGATGACGTGCTGTTCACCTTCAACCGCATGATCAACAAGGACGACCCGTTCCGTAAGGCGTACCCGACCGAATTCCCGTACTTCACCGACATGGGGATGGACACCAACATCACCAAGATCGATAAAGTCGACGACCACACGGTCAAGTTCACCCTCAAGGACGTCGATGCCGCGTTCATCCAGAACATGGCCATGAGCTTCGCCTCGATCCAGTCCGCCGAGTATGCCGCCCAGCTGCTCAAGGAAGGCAAGGCCCCGGACATCAACCAGAAGCCGGTGGGCACTGGCCCGTTCGTGTTCAAGAGCTACCAGAAAGACTCCAACATTCGCTACACCGGGAACAAGGACTACTGGAAGCCTGAAGACGTGAAGATCGACAACCTGATCTTCGCCATCACCACCGACCCGTCGGTGCGCATGCAGAAGCTGAAGAAGAACGAGTGCCAGATCACTCTCTTCCCGCGCCCGGCCGACCTCAAGGCCCTGAAAGAAGACAAAACGCTGAAGATGCCTGACCAGGCTGGCTTCAACCTGGGCTACATCGCCTACAACGTCATGGACAAGATCAAGGGCAGCAACGAGCCGAACGTACTGGCCAACCTGAAGGTCCGCCAGGCGCTGGACATGGCGGTCAACAAGCCGCAGATCATCGATTCGGTCTACCAAGGCGCAGGCCAACTGGCCGTCAACGCCATGCCGCCGACCCAATGGTCCTACGACACCACCATCAAGGACGCCAAGTACGACCCTGAGAAAGCCAAGGAGCTGCTCAAGGAAGCCGGCGTCAAGGAAGGCACCAACATCACCCTGTGGGCGATGCCGGTCCAGCGTCCGTACAACCCGAACGCCAAGCTGATGGCCGAGATGCTGCAGTCCGACTGGAAGAAAATCGGCCTGAACGTCAACATCGTCAGCTACGAATGGGGCGAGTACATCAAGCGTTCCAAGGGTGGCGAGAACCAGGCGATGATCATCGGCTGGAGCGGTGACAACGGTGACCCGGACAACTGGCTCAACGTGCTGTTCGGTTGCGACTCGCTGGCCGGCAACAACTTCTCCAAATGGTGCGACAAGAAATTCGACGGTCTGGTCAAGGAAGCCAAGCGCACCACCGACCAGGCCAAGCGCACCGAACTGTACAAACAGGCACAACACGTCCTCAAGGATGCCGTGCCCATGACACCTATCGCTCACTCGACGGTGTATCAACCCATGCGCGCCAACGTGCAGGACTTCAAGATCAGCCCCTTTGGCTTGAACTCCTTCTACGGCGTCAGCGTCAGCAAATAAGGTGACCTGTGGCGAGGGAGCTTGCTCCCGCTGGGCCGGTCCGACGCTTCGGGCGTAGCGGCCCCTTTTATGAGCGCGATGGCGGTGTACCAACAACGCCATCGCGAGCAGGGCTCGCTCCCACGGCATACCGTTGCTTTACGCCAAGACCCAGGAAAATGCCTACATCCAAAAGCACTGCGTACCACAGCAGTTGGTTTGGGACGTATCGCCTTTTCCCACAAGTCTTTCAGGCATTACGCATTTACCGCCCGGCCCACGGCTCATACCGTCGGCACTTGGGCGACTTGCCAGCCCTGCGGCATCGCTACGCAATGGAATGAGCTCAGTGCCCCGGACCTGTCCCGGAAGGACGTCGGTTCACTGTTAAAACACCCCGAACGAGAGAGGGAGCGTCATGCGCCATACCTTGGTTTTATCCGCATTGCTGGGCACCGGCCTGCTGGCCGCGACGTCCGCGGCCCAGGCCGCCGGCGGTAGCCTGGTGTTCTGTTCCGAAGGCAGCCCCGCCGGTTTCGACACCGCGCAATACACCACGGCCACCGACAACGATGCCGCCGAACCGCTGTACAACCGCCTGGCCGAGTTCGAAAAAGGCGCGACCAACGTGGTCCCAGGCCTGGCAACCCGCTGGGACATTTCCGAAGACGGCTTGAAGTACACCTTCCACCTGCGCGAAGGGGTGAAATTTCACACCACCGACTACTTCACGCCGACCCGGGATTTCAACGCCGACGACGTGCTGTTCACCTTCAACCGCATGCTTGATCCGCAGCATCCGTTTCGCAAGGCCTACCCCACCGAGTTCCCCTACTTCAACGGCATGAGCCTGAACAAGAACATCGCCAAGGTGGAAGCGACCGGGCCATTGACCGTGGTCATGACCCTCAACAGCGTGGACGCCGCGTTCATCCAGAACATCGCCATGAGCTTCGCCGCGATCCTGTCGGCCGAATACGCCGACCAGTTGCTCAAGAGCGGCAAGCCGAGCGACATCAACCAGAAGCCAATCGGCACCGGGCCGTTCGAGTTCAAGAGCTACCAGAAAGACTCCAACATCCGCTACGTTGCCAACCAGCAGTACTGGGCGCCGGAGCGGGTGAAACTGAACAACCTGATTTTCTCCATCAACACCGACGCCTCGGTGCGGGTGCAGAAGCTCAAGGCCAACGAATGCCAGATCACCCTGCATCCGCGTCCCGCCGACGTGCCGGCCTTGAAGAACGACCCCAAGCTGCAGTTGATCGAGAAGCCCGGCTTCAACCTGGGCTACATCGCCTACAACACCCGCCACAAACCGTTCGATCAGGTCGAAGTGCGCCGGGCGCTGGACATGGCAGTGAACAAGCAAGGCATTCTCAATGCGGTGTACCAGGGCGCGGGACAACTGGCGGTCAACGCCATGCCGCCGACGCAGTGGTCCTACGACGACACCATCAAGGACGTCGCCTACAACCCGGAAAAAGCCAAGGAGTTGCTCAAGGCCGCCGGGGTCAAGGAAGGCACTGAAATCACCCTCTGGGCCATGCCCGTGCAACGTCCGTACAACCCCAACGCCAAGCTGATGGCCGAGATGCTCCAGGCCGACTGGGCGAAGATCGGCTTGAAAGTGAAGATCGTCAGCTACGAATGGGGCGAGTACATCAAGCGCACCAAGAATGGCGAGCACGACGTCAGCCTGATCGGTTGGACCGGTGACAACGGGGACCCGGACAACTGGCTTGGCACGCTGTACAGTTGCGACGCCATTGGTGGCAACAACTACTCCATGTGGTGCGACCAGGACTACGACAAGCTGATCAAGCAGGCCAAGGTCGTCACCGACCGCGACCAGCGCACCGTGCTCTACAAACAGGCCCAGCAGTTGCTCAAGCAGCAAGTGCCGATCACCCCTGTTGCCCACTCCACGGTCAACCAGCCGCTGAGTGCCAAAGTCGAAGGGTTCAAAGTCAGCCCCTTCGGTCGCAACGTTTTTTCGGGCGTCAGCCTGAACCCATAACCGTCTAGCCACACAGCGCGGGCTTCCTTTGGAAGCCCCACGCAGACGTCTTGCCGCAATTCGCCGATCAGGCACCAGGCAAACGTTTGCAAGCTGTGAATGAGTTGTAAAACCGATAGCCGTATCACCAAAAAAGAACGGCATTAAAAAGAAAGAAAAGGAGCGTTACCGATGAAACTGAGCAATACCGCGATACTGGCCTTGGCCATCAGCAGCATTAGCGCAACAGCGTTTGCAGAATCCCAGAGCCAGGCGGTCACCCCGGTGACCCTCAAGACCACCAGCGAGCAAAGCGAAGCCAAGGGTTTCATCGACGGCCAGTCCATCACTGGCACCACGCGCAACTGGTACGCCAACGAGCAATTCAAGCGCGGCACGAAACTCACCTATCGCAAGAACGGTGAAGCTCGCGAGACCGATCGCCGGATCAACTGGCTGCAAGGCACCATCATCAAGTACAACTCGGGTTTCACTGAGGGCACCGTGGGCTTCAGCACCGAACTGGCCGCCTACAACGCCATCGCCCTGGACCAGGACCGCAAGGACCTGGCGTCCAACAACGGCGGTGCACCGACCACCCGTCCTGGCGCCGGCAACAACCGTACCCTGACCCGCGAAGGCGGCGACGCCGTGGGCCAGTGGAGCAAACTGGGCCTGGCCAACCTCAAGGCTCGCATTTCCAATACCACCCTGACCGCCGGCCGCCAGAATTTCAGCAGCCCGATGGTCGACGTCATCGGCAACCGTGCCCTGCCCTCCAGCTTCCAGGGTGTGAGCCTGCACAGCGAAGAGTTCGAAAACCTGGCGTTTGACATCGCCACCTTCGACCGCAACTCGCCGCGTACCGAAGAGAGCCTGCGCAAGTTCCGCTCCGAATACGGTGACAGCAGCGTCGAGACCGATCACGTCAACACCGCCGGTATCACTTACCAGCCACTGGCCAGCCTGAAGACCAGCCTCTGGGCGACCCAGGCCGAGGACATGTGGAACCAGTACTACTTCGGCGCCACCCATGAGCTGGGCGACAGCTCGGTGCTGAGCCTGACCACCGGCCTGAACTACTACAAGACCGTGGACTCGGGCAAAAGCAAGCTGGGCGAAATCGACAACGACACCTATTCCCTGTCGTTCGGCCTGACGCACCAGGCCCACAGCCTGACGTTCTCGTACCAGGAAGTGAACGGTAACGAGTACTTCGACTACCTGCACGAAACCAACGGCATCTACCTGGCCAACTCCCTGCTGTCGGACTTCAACGGCCCGAACGAGAAATCCTTCCAGATCGCCTACGGCCTGAACATGGCTGAATACGGCGTGCCAGGCCTGAAGTTCAACATCTACCAGGCGCGCGGCTGGGGTATCGACGGTACGCACTACAACAGCACCGGTTACAGCGACGTCCGGGCGATGGACGGTGAGCACCACTACGAATACGGCGTCGGTGCGTCCTATGCCGTACAGAGCGGCCCGCTGAAAGCCACCGCGATCCGTGCCACCTACACCGCACACCGCGCCAGCGAAAACCAGGCCGACGGCAGCCTCAACGAGTTCCGCCTGGTCACCACCATTCCGTTCAACATTCTCTAAACTGCCACCGGGCGGTCGACTCACAAGGTTGACCGTCCGGTCTTTTGCCACTGACCCGATTGCAGAGGATTGACGATGAACATGATTCCCTTACGCGCCGCCATCGCCGCCGCATTGCTGAGCGTCGCCGTTGGCGCCACGGCCAAACCCCTGGTGGTTTGCACTGAAGCCAGCCCGGAAGGCTTCGACATGGTCCAGTACACGACTGCAGTCACCGCCGATGCCGTGGCGGAAACCATTTTCAATCGCCTGGCCGATTTCAAGCCCGGCACCACCGAGGTGATTCCGGCCCTGGCCGAATCCTGGGACATCAGTGACGATGGCCTGACGTACACCTTCCACCTGCGCAAGGGCGTCAAGTTCCACACCACCGAATACTTCAAGCCGACCCGCGACATGAACGCCGACGACGTGGTCTGGAGCTTCCAGCGCCAGCTGGACCCGAACCACCCGTGGCACAAACTGTCGAGCGTGGGCTTCCCCTACTTTGAAAGCATGGGTTTCAAGGAACTGCTCAAAAGCGTCGAGAAAGTCGACGAGCACACGGTCAAGTTCAGCCTGACCCGCCGCGAAGCGCCATTTCTGGCCGACATCGCCATGGCCTTCTCCTCGATCTACCCGGCCGAATACGCCGACCAGTTGCTCAAGGCCGGCAAGGCCGGCGACCTCAACAGCAAGCCGGTCGGTACCGGGCCGTTCGTCTTCCAGCGCTACAACAAGGACGCCCAGGTGCGCTTCAAGGCCAACCCGGATTATTTCCGTGGCAAGCCACCGGCCGATGCCCTGGTGCTGGCCATCGCCACCGACAACAATGTGCGCATGCAAAAACTCAAGACCAATGAGTGCCAGATCGCGCTGTACCCCAAACCCGATGACATCCCCAGCATCAAGAAAGACCCGAACCTGAAGGTCGCTGAACTGGACGCGATGACCGTCTCCTACACCGCCCTGAACACCAGCCACAAATACATGAGCGACGTGCGGGTGCGCAAAGCCATCGACCTGGCCTTCGACAAGGAAGCCTATGTCAACGCGCTGTTCGGCAAGGGCAACGCCACCGTGGCGGTCAACCCGTACCCGCCGACGCTGCTGGGCTTCAACCACGACCTGAAGAACCCACCCCGCAACCTCGACAAGGCCCGCGAGCTGCTCAAGGAAGCCGGCGTGCCGGAAGGCACCGTGTTCACCCTGTTCACCCGCAACGGCGGCGGCCCGACCAACCCCAACCCGATGCTCGGCGCGCAGATGATGCAGGCGGACCTGGCGAAGGTCGGGATCAAGGTCGACATCCGCGTGATGGAATGGGGCGAAATGCTCAAGCGCGCGAAAAACGGCGAGCACGACATGGTCTCCGCCGGATGGGCGGGCGACAACGGCGACCCGGATAACTTCCTGACGCCTATGCTCAGTTGCGAAGCGGCCAAGAACGGCGAAAACTACGCGCGCTGGTGCAACGAGAAATTCCAGGCGCTGATCGACCAGGCTCGCGCCACCGTGAACCCCGAGGAACGTATCAAGCTCTATGAACAGGCCCAGGTGATTTTCAACCAGGACCAACCGTGGATCAGCATGGCCCACACCCGCATGTTCACGGCCATGCGCAACAACGTAGAGGGTTATGTGATTAGCCCGCTCACCACCAACAACTTCGCCAACACCCAGGTGAAGTAGATAAGAAAACGCCCGGCATCCTTTATCGAGGGCTGCCGGGCACGCCTAACCGGCTGATGAGGTACACCTGAAGATGTTTAGTTTTATTGCCCGCCGACTGGGATTATTGATCCCCACGTTCTTCGGCATCACCTTGCTGACCTTCGCGTTGATTCGCATGATCCCCGGCGACCCCGTGGAAGTGATGATGGGCGAACGTCGGGTCGATCCCGAAATGCATGCACAGGCAATGGAACGCCTTGGCCTCAATAAACCGCTGTATGCCCAGTACCTGGACTACATCGGCAAGCTGGCCCACGGCGATCTCGGCGAATCGCTGCGTACCCGTGAAAGCGTATGGACCGAGTTCAGCTCCCTATTTCCCGCGACCCTGGAACTGTCCATGGCCGCCCTGTTGTTCGCCGGTATCCTGGGCCTGCTGGCCGGGGTGATCGCGGCACTCAAGCGAGGATCCCTGTTCGACCATGGGGTGATGGGCATCTCCCTGGCGGGGTATTCGATGCCGATCTTCTGGTGGGGCCTGATCCTGATCATGTTCTTCTCGGTGTCCCTGGGCTGGACGCCGGTGTCGGGACGGATCGACCTGCTCTACGACATCGAGCCGAAAACCGGCTTCATGCTGATCGACACCCTGCTGGCCGACGAGCCGGGCGCGTTCCTCGATGCCCTGCACCACCTGATCCTGCCGGCCATCGTGCTGGGCACCATTCCGCTGGCGGTGATCGCCCGCATGACCCGTTCTTCGATGCTCGAAGTGCTGCGTGAAGACTACATCCGCACCGCCAAGGCCAAAGGCCTGTCGCCGTCGCGCGTGGTGTTCGTGCATGGCCTGCGCAACGCACTGATCCCGGTGCTGACCGTGGTCGGCCTGCAGGTCGGTACGCTGCTGGCCGGTGCGGTCCTGACCGAAACGATCTTCTCCTGGCCGGGCATCGGCAAGTGGCTGATCGAAGCCATCGGCGCCCGGGACTACCCCGTGGTGCAGAACGGCATCCTGTTAATCGCCTGCCTGGTGATTCTGGTCAACTTCGTCGTGGACATCCTCTACGGCTTTGCCAACCCACGCATCCGTCACCAGCGCTGAGATCAAAACCATGAGTACTCCAACTACCGCGGTAGCAGTCGATCAAAGCCTGCTGTACCCGTCCCCGTACAAAGAATTCTGGCACGCGTTTTCTCGCAACAAGGGCGCCGTGGCCGGCTTGCTGTTCATGATCCTGATCGTGTTCTGCGCGATCTTCGCCCCGTGGGTCGCGCCCCATGACCCGAGCGAGCAGTACCGCGACTTCCTGCTGACGCCGCCGGCCTGGCTTGAAGGCGGGCAGATCCAGTTCCTGCTGGGCACTGATGAGCTGGGCCGCGATTTGCTCTCGCGCCTGATCCAGGGTTCGCGCCTGTCGCTGCTGATCGGCTTGTCGTCGGTGGTCATGTCGCTGATCCCGGGCATCCTGCTGGGCCTGTTTGCCGGGTTCTTCCCGCGTATCCTCGGCCCGACCATCATGCGCCTGATGGACATCATGCTCGCCCTGCCTTCGCTGCTGCTGGCCGTGGCGATCGTCGCCATCCTCGGCCCTGGCCTGATCAACACCGTGATCGCCATCGCCATCGTCTCGCTGCCGTCCTACGTGCGCCTGACCCGCGCCGCCGTAATGGGCGAACTGAACCGCGACTACGTCACCGCCGCGCGCCTGGCCGGTGCCGGCCTGCCGCGCCTGATGTTCATCACCGTGCTGCCCAACTGCATGGCACCGCTGATCGTGCAGGCAACCTTGAGCTTTTCCTCGGCGATCCTCGACGCCGCCGCCCTGGGCTTCCTCGGCCTCGGCGTACAGCCGCCAACCCCGGAGTGGGGCACCATGCTGGCCTCGGCCCGGGACTACATCGAACGCGCCTGGTGGGTCGTGAGCCTGCCTGGCTTGACCATTTTGCTCAGCGTGCTGGCAATCAACCTGATGGGCGACGGTCTGCGCGATGCGCTGGACCCGAAACTCAAGAATGCCGCCTGAGGAGATTCCCATGTCACTGCTAGAAATCAAGAATCTCAACGTTCGCTTCGGCGATGCCACCGCCGTGCCGGTGGTCGATGGCCTGGACCTGAGCGTGGAAAAAGGCGAAGTCCTGGCGATCGTCGGCGAATCGGGCTCGGGTAAATCCGTGACCATGATGGCGCTGATGGGCCTGATCGAGCACCCCGGCATCGTCACCGCCGATGCGCTGAACTTCGACGGCAAGAACATGCTCAAGCTGAGCAACCGCCAGCGCCGGCAGATCGTCGGCAAAGACCTGGCGATGGTCTTCCAGGACCCGATGACCGCGCTCAACCCCAGCTACACCGTGGGTTTCCAGATCGAAGAAGTGCTGCGCCTGCACCTGAAGATGTCCGGCAAGGCCGCCCGCAAGCGCGCCATCGAACTGCTGGAAAAAGTCGAGATCCCGGGCGCTGCCAGCCGCATGGACGCCTACCCGCATCAGTTGTCCGGCGGCATGAGCCAGCGCGTGGCAATTGCCATGGCGATTGCCGGCGAGCCAAAGTTGCTGATCGCCGACGAACCGACCACCGCCCTCGACGTGACCATCCAGGCCCAGATCATGGACCTGCTGCTGGCCCTGCAAAAAGAACAGGACATGGGCCTGGTGCTGATTACCCATGACCTGGCCGTGGTGGCTGAAACCGCCCAGCGCGTGTGCGTGATGTACGCCGGCCAAGCCGTGGAAGTGGGCCAGGTGCCCGAGCTGTTCGACATTCCGGCCCACCCGTACAGCGAAGCGCTGCTGGCGGCGATTCCGGAGCACAGCATGGGCGCCGAGCGCCTGGCCACGCTGCCGGGCATCGTGCCCGGCCGCTACGACCGTCCGCAAGGCTGCCTGTTGTCGCCGCGCTGCCCGTATGTGCAGGACAACTGCCGGCAACAACGCCCGGCCCTCGATCCGAAATCCAACAGCCTCGCCCGCTGCTTCTACCCGTTGAACCAGGAGGTGGCGTGATGGCCGTCGTACTTACCGCCCGTGACCTGACCCGTCATTACGAAGTGTCCCGAGGCATGTTCAAGGGCCATGCGACCGTGCGCGCCCTCAACGGTGTGTCGTTCGAACTGGAGGCCGGCAAGACCCTGGCCGTGGTGGGTGAATCCGGTTGCGGCAAATCCACCCTCGCCCGGGCCCTGACGCTGATCGAAGAACCGTCCTCCGGCTCCCTGAAAATCGCCGGGCAGGAAGTGACCGGCGCCAACAAGGCCGAACGCAAGCAATTGCGCAAAGACGTGCAGATGGTGTTCCAGAGCCCCTATGCGTCCCTCAACCCACGGCAGAAAATCGGTGATCAACTGGCCGAGCCGTTGCTGATCAACACCAACCTGTCGGCCACCGAGCGGCGCGAGAAAGTCCAGGCGATGATGAAGCAGGTGGGCTTGCGTCCCGAGCATTACCAGCGCTACCCGCACATGTTCTCCGGCGGCCAGCGCCAGCGCATCGCCCTGGCCCGCGCCATGATGTTGCAACCCAAGGTGTTGGTGGCGGACGAACCGACATCGGCGCTGGACGTGTCGATCCAGGCCCAGGTGCTCAACCTGTTCATGGATTTGCAGCAGGAATTCAACACCGCCTACGTGTTCATTTCCCACAACCTGGCGGTGGTGCAACACGTGGCCGACGACGTCATGGTGATGTACCTCGGTCGCCCGGTGGAGATGGGCCCCAACGAGTCCATCTACAGCCGCCCGCTGCACCCGTACACCCAGGCGCTGCTGTCGGCCACCCCGACCATCCACCCGGACCCGAACAAGCCGAAGATCAAGATCGTCGGCGAACTGCCCAACCCGCTCAACCCGCCGCCCGGCTGCGCCTTCCACAAGCGTTGTCCGTACGCCACCGAGCGTTGCAAGACCGAAGAACCGGCCTTGCGACCGCTCGATAACCGGTTGGTGGCGTGTCACTACGCCGAGCGGTTCCTCGAAGGCGCGGCGTAAAGCAAAAGGCAGATAGAGCACTTGTGGCGAGGGAGCTTGCTCCCTCGCCACAGGTAATGCATCAAACTGAACACCTGAAAAACCCTCCGCCCTACGAAGCAATAGCCGGGCAGGAGGGTTTTTTATTGGTCTCGACTCTACGTCTGGCTATCGCCTTCGTCGCCCTCACCACTATCTCCACCGTCGTCGGGCTCCTGGTCGATGGTCGAGTCATCATCATCCTGATCACCCGGTTCCTCTGTGGTGGTCGCGGCAAGCATCATCTCGCCTTGCGCCACCTGCCCACTCGACGCGTGCTGCTCATGCTCATCGCATTCGGCCCATGCGGCGGTAGAGCCCAGGGACAGCATCACCAAAACCTTCAGCAAAAACATCATGCGTAGAAGCTTGTTCATAGCCAACTCCTTCTTTTCCGGATGAAGCCGAGGCCTGACGGCGCTCAAGAAATCGAGTTCTGAACAGGTCGGTTCACCAGATAGGACGCTGCCTAACAGCCAGAATGCCGCTGCTCGACAGATTGGTTTCGAATAAGGGTTATCTCCAATCCAACTAACGCCAAACCCCAGTGTGGGAGCGAGCTTGCTCGCGATGGGCAGCACATCCCACATCCAGGCAAGCTGACCCACCGCCATCGCGAGCAAGCTCGCTGCCACAGGGGACCCAGGTCGGATGCAGATTTGGATTCGCTGAAGATCTGATGTGGGAGCGGGCTTGCTCGCGAAGGCGGTGTGACAGCCAATGAAGATGGTGAATGTACTGACCTCTTCGCGAGCAAGCCCGCTCCCACCGTTGGAAAGTGAGCGGCAATAAAAAACCCCGTTGCTCTCACAGCGGGGTTTGGGTACTGCCACTCAGCGCTTAGTGATGCTCACGGGTCGCGCGGAATTTCACGTCCGGCCAGCGCTCTTCCATCAGCGCCAGGTTGACCCGGGTCGGGGCCAGGTAGGTCAGGTGACCGCCGCCGTCCAACGCGAGGTTTTCCACGGCCTTGTTGGAGAATTCCTCGAGTTTCTTCTTGTCGCCGCATTCCACCCAACGGGCGGAGTACACGGTGATCGGCTCATAGGAGCACTCGACCTTGTATTCCTCTTTCAAGCGGCTGGCGACCACATCGAACTGCAGCACCCCGACGGCGCCGAGGATGATGTCGTTGCTGCGCTCCGGGAAGAACACCTGGGTGGCACCCTCTTCGGCCAGTTGCTGCAGGCCCTGGCGCAGTTGCTTGGACTTGAGCGGGTCCTTCAGGCGTACGCGGCGGAACAGTTCCGGGGCGAAGTGCGGGATGCCGGTGAAACCCAGGGTTTCGCCTTCGGTGAAGGTGTCGCCGATCTGGATGGTGCCGTGGTTGTGCAGGCCGATGATGTCACCGGCGAAGGCTTCTTCCAGTTGCTCGCGCTCCGAGGAGAAGAAGGTCAAGGCGTCGCCGATGCGCACGTCCTTGCCGGTGCGCACGTGGCGCATCTTCATGCCCTTGTCGTATTTGCCGGAGCAGATGCGCATGAAGGCGATACGGTCGCGGTGCTTGGGGTCCATGTTCGCCTGGATCTTGAACACGAAGCCCGAGAATTTCTCTTCCACCGGTTCCACGGTGCGCTCGTTGGCGATGCGTGGCAGCGGACGCGGGGCCCAATCGACCACGGCGTCGAGCACATGGTCCACGCCGAAATTGCCCAGGGCGGTACCGAAGAACACCGGGGTCAGTTGGCCGTCGAGGAATTCCTGCTGGTTGAACTCGTGGCAGGCGCCCTGCACCAGTTCCAGTTGCTCGACGAAACGATCGTACTCATCGCCCAGGTGCGCGCGGGCCTCGTCGGAGTCGAGCTTCTCGATGATCTTGACGTCGGTGCGCTCGTGCCCGTGACCGGCGGTGTAGACGATGATGTAGTCGTCGGCCAGGTGGTACACGCCCTTGAAGTCGCGGTAGCAACCGATCGGCCAGGTGATCGGCGCCGCCTTGATCTTCAGGACCGCTTCGATCTCGTCGAGCAGTTCGATCGGGTCGCGGATGTCGCGGTCGAGTTTGTTGATGAAACTGACGATCGGCGTGTCCCGCAGGCGGCAGACATCCATCAGCGCGATGGTCCGTGGCTCGACGCCTTTACCGCCGTCGAGGACCATCAAGGCCGAGTCCACTGCCGTCAGGGTGCGGTAGGTGTCTTCGGAGAAGTCTTCGTGTCCCGGGGTGTCGAGCAGGTTGATCATGTGATCGCGATACGGGAACTGCATGACCGACGTGGTAATGGAGATACCCCGTTGTTTTTCCATTTCCATCCAGTCGGAGGTGGCATGGCGGTCGGACTTGCGAGACTTCACCGTGCCGGCGACCGCAATCGCCTTGCCCATCAGCAAGAGCTTCTCGGTGATGGTGGTCTTACCGGCATCGGGGTGGGAAATAATGGCGAAAGTGCGGCGTTTCGCGACTTCGGCGGCCTGTTTGGTCATGGGAAATCGCCTGGCAGGTGATTCAAAAAAGGGCGGCGATTATAGCTCAACTTGTGCCAGGAACCGAACCGTTGAGCACATCCGGGGTGGCCAGATCATCCCTTCCATGGGAACCTTTTGCCGCGTGGAGGCGTCCACCCCCCTGATACGAGCAACCGTCAGGGTCTGGAAAATCAGCAAGTTAGCCTGACGGGGCTGCGCTCATGGCTCACTTCGACAACCGTTTACCGGCCTCGAAAAGAGCTGCTTCTCGCGAACGTTTTTCCGGCAACCAGTAATGGTTTGCCGCCCGGGAAAGCGTGCGCCGACTGAAAGACAAAGGAGTCCGCCTGTGGCTATCCGCTATGGCAAAGGGCTTATCGGGGGTGCGGTCGTCGTCGCGCTCCTGGCCCTGTTGATCCACTGGATCGGCATCGATACGATCCAACGCTACCGCGACGATCTGCTGTTTTACCTGCAAGCGCACCTGATGCTTGTATTGGCCTCCATGCTGGCGGCCCTGGTTGTCGGCATCCCCGCCGGCATCGCCCTCAGCCGCCCCGGCCTGGTCGGGCGCGCCGAACGCTTCATGCAAGTGTTCAACATCGGCAATACCGTACCGCCCCTGGCCGTGCTGGCCATCGCCCTGGGCATCCTGGGCATCGGCAGCGGGCCTGCCATCTTCGCCCTGTTCCTCGCCTCGCTGCTGCCCATCGTGCGCAACACCTATGAAGGCCTGAAGAATGTCCAGGGCTCCCTCAAGGAAGCCGCCGTCGGCATCGGCATGACCCCACGCCAGGTGCTGTGGAAAGTCGAGTTGCCCAACGCCGTGCCGATCATCGTCGGTGGCGTGCGCGTGGCCCTGGCGATCAACGTCGGCACCGCGCCCCTGGCGTTCCTGATCGGCGCCAACAGCCTCGGCAGCCTGATCTTCCCCGGCATCGCCTTGAACAACCAGCCGCAGCTGTTGCTCGGCGCGGCCTGCACCGCCCTGCTGGCGCTGCTGCTCGACGGCCTGGTGACACTGGCCAGCCGCCTCTGGCTAGAACGCGGTCTGCGACCGTCATAAGCCGGCTGGAAAAAGGAAATCGTTTATGAAGAAGTTGAGCTTGATACTGGGCTGTGTCCTGCTGTTCGCAGGGTTCGCCCAAGCCGCGGAAAAACCGCTGATCCGCCTCGGCGCCCGGGTATTCACCGAGCAGACACTGCTGGCGGAAATCACCGCGCAATACTTGCGCAGCAAAGGCTACGACGCGCAGATCACCGGCGGCCTGGGCAGCAACCTGGCCCGCAGCGCCCATGAAACCGGGCAACTGGACCTGTTGTGGGAATACACCGGCGTGTCGCTGGTGGCCTACAACCACGTCACGGAAAAACTCGACAGCGCCCAGTCCTACGCCCGGGTGAAAGAACTCGACGCCAAAAAGGGCCTGGCCTGGCTGGCACCGTCGAAATTCAGCAACACCTACGCCTTGGCGCTGCCGGAAAAAGTCGCGCAGCAATATCCGCAGATCAATTCCATCAGCCAGTTGAACACGGTGTTGCAGGCCGAAGCCGATGACAATCATCTGGTGGCCCTGGACACCGAATTCGCCAACCGTTCCGACGGCCTGGCGGGCATGGTGGAGCAGTACGGCATGAACCTGACCCGCAAGAATATCCGGCAGATGGACGCGGGCCTGGTCTACACCGCCCTGCGCAACAGCCAGGTGTTCGCCGGCCTGGTGTACACCACCGACGGCCGGCTGAACGCGTTCAAGTTGAAGCTGCTGGAAGACGACAAGCACTACTTCCCCGACTACACCGCCGCGCCGGTGGTGCGCCAGGCGTTCCTCGACGCGCACCCGCAACTGGCCGCGCAGCTCAAGCCCCTGGCCGAGTTGTTCGACGATGAAACCATGCGCCAGCTCAACGCCCGCGTGGACGTCAACCATGAAAGCCCCTCCGCCGTTGCCGCCGATTTCCTGCGCCAACATTCGCTGCTCTCAACCCAATGACCTGGAGGAAAAGCCATGGATTTTCTTGACGCCTTTTCCCATCTGGACTGGCCGCTGGTGCTGCACCTGACCTGGCAGCACATCACCCTGGTGGGCATCGCCGTGACCCTGGCGATTGTGGTCGGCGTGCCCCTGGGCATTTTCATGACCCGCTTCCCGGCGCTCGCCGGCCCCTTGCAGGCCAGCGCCACGGTGCTGCTGACGATTCCGTCGATCGCGCTGTTCGGCCTGTTGTTGCCGTTCTATTCCAAGTTCGGCCAGGGCCTGGGCCCGATGCCGGCGATCACCGCGGTGTTTCTCTATTCGTTGTTGCCGATCATGCGCAACACCTACCTGGCCTTGACCGGCGTCGAACCGGGCATCCGTGAAGCCGCCCGCGGCATCGGCATGACCTTCGCCCAGCGCCTGCGCATGGTCGAACTGCCCATCGCGGTGCCGGTGATCCTGGCCGGCGTACGCACCGCCGTGGTCATGAACATCGGCGTCATGACCATCGCCGCCACCATCGGCGCCGGTGGCCTGGGCGTGCTCATCCTCGCTTCCATCAGCCGCAGCGACATGTCGATGCTGATCGTCGGCGCCGTGCTGGTCAGTCTTTTGGCCATCTTCGCCGACCTGCTTCTGCAATGGCTGCAACGCTCGCTGACCCCAAAAGGACTATTGAAATGATCGAACTTCAGAACCTCAGCAAAACCTTCAAGAGCAACGGCAAAGACGTCAAGGCCGTGGACTCGGTGAACCTGATCGTCAACGAAGGCGAGATCTGCGTGTTCCTCGGGCCGTCGGGCTGCGGCAAAAGCACCACGCTGAAGATGATCAACCGGCTGATCCCGCCCACCTCGGGCAAGGTATTGATCAACGGCGAAGACACCACCGGCCTGGACGAAGTGACCCTGCGCCGCAACATCGGCTACGTGATCCAGCAGATCGGCCTGTTCCCGAACATGACCATCGAGGAAAACATCACCGTGGTCCCGCGCCTGCTGGGCTGGGACAAGCAGAAGTGCCACGACCGTGCCCGCGAACTGATGAGCATGATCAAGCTCGAGCCCAAGCAGTACCTGCACCGCTACCCCCGTGAACTGTCGGGCGGGCAGCAGCAACGGATCGGCGTGATCCGGGCCCTGGCGGCCGATGCGCCGCTGTTGCTGATGGACGAACCGTTCGGCGCGGTGGACCCGATCAACCGCGAGATGATCCAGAACGAGTTCTTCGAGATGCAACGGGCGTTGAACAAGACCGTGATCATGGTCAGCCACGACATCGACGAGGCGATCAAGCTGGGGGACAAGATTGCGATCTTCCGCGCCGGCAAGCTGGTCCAGTTCGATCATCCGGATACCCTGCTGGCGCATCCGGCCGACGAGTTCGTCAGCAGTTTCGTCGGCCAGGACAGCACGCTCAAGCGCCTGTTGCTGGTCAAGGCCGAGGACGCCGCCGACAACGCCCCGTCGGTCAGCCCCGAAACCCCGGTGAGCGAGGCGCTGGAGCTGATGGACGAACATGACCGTCGCTACGTGGTGGTCACCTGCGCCGAGAACAAGGCCCTGGGCTATGTGCGACGGCGCGACCTGTACCGTCAGAGCGGCACCTGCGCGCAGTACTTGCGGGAATTCAACGCCACCGCGGCCTACGACGAACACCTGCGGATCCTGCTGTCGCGCATGTACGAGTTCAACCGCTCGTGGCTGCCGGTGATGGACGCCGAGCGGGTGTTCCTCGGCGAGGTGACCCAGGAATCCATCGCCGAATACCTCAGCTCCGGGCGCTCGCGCGGCGGCAAGACCAGCATTGTCTCGCCGGCCGAGACGGCCTCTGCCTGACCGGGCACAACAGCTTTTGTGGCGAGGGAGCTTGCTCCCGCTGGGTCGCGAAGCGGCCCCAAAAGCGATGAGCGCTTCGCACTCAAGCGGGAGCAAGCTCCCTCGCCACAAAGGCACATCCGGCGGCCTGAAAACCGATCCAATTGAACATCAATCTGTCACGCAGGTCGGTTACATCATGAGCTGTCGCGGGCCGCACGACGGATGTGTGCAAAAACGCGACATTTTTAGTTGATCTCAGGCCCCTCACGCCCTAAAGTTCGCGCCGAACGTCCATGCTGGAAACGATCCATCCGGCTCAAGTACTGACGACGAGACAGCAAGGCCAAGGGAATCATGTATCCCATGGCCTTTTTGCTTTCGGCGACATGCCTTGGGAAGTAGGCGAACCAAAGTGGGGATACGGAGGACGTTCACGAGGGCTGATTGCCCTCACACCCATTGATCCTGATGTTTGCCAGTAGGAGTCCCAAGTATGTCGATCCAGGTCGAAGATTATTTTGCGCGCGAAACTTTCCAGAAAATGAAAGCGTTCGCCGACAAGCAGGAAACCCCGTTCGTGGTGATCGACACCGCGATGATCTCCCAGGCCTATGACGACCTGCGCGCCGGTTTCGAATTCGCCAAGGTCTACTACGCCGTCAAGGCCAACCCGGCGGTGGAAATCATTGACCTGCTCAAGGACAAAGGCTCGAACTTCGACATCGCCTCGATCTATGAGCTGGACAAGGTCATGAGCCGTGGCGTGGGCCCGGACCGGATCAGCTACGGCAACACCATCAAGAAATCCCGCGACATCCGCTACTTCTACGAGAAGGGCGTGCGCCTGTACGCCACCGACTCCGAAGCCGACTTGCGCAACATCGCCAAGGCCGCGCCGGGTTCGAAGGTCTATGTGCGGATCCTCACCGAAGGCTCGACCACCGCTGACTGGCCGTTGTCGCGCAAGTTCGGCTGCCAGACCGACATGGCCATGGACCTGCTGATCCTGGCCCGCGACCTGGGCCTGGTGCCATACGGCATTTCGTTCCACGTCGGCTCGCAACAGCGCGACATCAGCGTCTGGGACGCGGCCATCGCAAAGGTCAAGGTGATCTTCGAGCGTCTGAAGGAAGAAGACGGCATCGTCTTGAAGCTGATCAACATGGGTGGTGGCTTCCCGGCCAACTACATCACCCGCACCAACAGCCTGGACACCTACGCCGAGGAAATCATCCGCTTCCTCAAGGAAGACTTCGGCGACGACCTGCCGGAAATCATCCTGGAGCCGGGCCGTTCGTTGATCGCCAACGCCGGTATCCTGGTCAGCGAAGTGGTGTTGGTGGCGCGTAAGTCCCGTACCGCTGTCGAGCGTTGGGTGTACACGGATGTGGGCAAGTTCTCCGGCCTGATCGAAACCATGGACGAAGCCATCAAGTTCCCGATCTGGACCGAGAAGAAAGGCGAGATGGAAGAAGTGGTCATCGCCGGCCCGACCTGCGACAGCGCCGACATCATGTATGAGAACTACAAGTACGGTCTGCCGTTGAACCTGGCCATTGGCGATCGCCTGTACTGGTTGTCGACCGGGGCCTATACCACCAGCTATAGCGCGGTGGAATTCAACGGCTTTCCGCCGCTGAAATCGTTTTACGTGTAATGCGTTCGGGCGCTTGAACGTCCATCGTTCGAGCCCTGTTGCGTAATAGAAGACGGCGTTTTTCCAGAAATGGAAAGCGCCGTTTTTTGTTTTTGTTCTCGATGAGACCGCGTTTCCCCTGTGGGAGCGAGCTTGCTCGCGATAGCAGTGAGTCAGCCGACAGTGATCTGGCTGACAGGCCGCTATCGCGAGCAAGCTCGCTCCCACAGGATTTTGTCGCTCACCTCATCACTGATCGGCACCTTTTAGGTGTGTTTATGAATGCTTCTCGATAACACACGGCATAATGCGCACCGTGATGAACAGTACTAGATGAACAAGGCGGGCGACGTGTTGAAGAAAACCCTGTTCCAGTTGCACTGGTTTTTCGGCATCAGTGCCGGGCTGGTCCTGGCATTGATGGGCGTTACCGGGGCGGTGGTGTCGTTTCAGGATGAAATCCTGCGGGCCTTGAACCCGCAGGTGCTGACGGTCGAGAAGCAACCGGCCGGCGTCTTGCCGCCCGCCGAGCTGGTGGAGCAGATCGAAGCCGCCTCCGGCAAGACCGTCGCCATGCTCTGGGTCGAGACCGACAGCGGCAACGCCGCGCGGGTGATCTTCGCGGCGCCCCCCGGGGGAAAACGTGATGCCATGCGCTATTTCGACCCCTACACCGCACAGTTCATGGGAGAGGTGACCGGCCAGGATTTCTTTGGCCTGATGCTCAGGCTGCACCGCGTCCTGACCCTGGATGACGTGGGTCGGCAAATCACCGGGGCCTGCACGCTGATCCTGGTGTTCTTCTGCCTGTCCGGGTTATACCTGCGTTGGCCACGCCAATGGAAAAGCTGGCGCGCCTGGCTGACCCTCGACTGGGGGAAAAAAGGCCGTAGCTTCAATTGGGACCTGCACTCGGTGGCGGGCACCTGGTGCCTGGTGTTCTATCTGCTGGCGGCACTGACCGGGCTGACCTGGTCCTACGACTGGTACAACAAAGGCGTGACCCGCCTGCTTTCCGATTCGCCGGAAGAGGAACGGGTGCGCAATCGCGGCCCGGCGCCAAGCGGCCCACTGCCCGTGGCCGATTACCGGGCCATGTGGAGCAGCATCTACAGCGCCGCCGGCCCGGGCCTGTCCGCCTACAACGTGCGCATGCCGCCCGTGGCCGGGCAGCCGGCGACCGTGCTCTACCTGCTGAAAAACTCACCTCACGACCGGGCGCTGAACCAGCTCATCCTCGACCCGGCCACCGGTGTCATCAGCCGGCATAGCCGCTACAGCGACAAGAGCCTCAAGGCGCAGTTGCTGACCAGTGTCTATGCCCTGCATATCGGCAGCTACTTCGGCCTGGTCGGGCGGATCCTGGTGACCGTCGCCGCGCTGAGCATGCCCCTGTTCTTCATCACCGGCTGGTTGCTGTACCTGGACCGTCGCCGCAAGAAACGCCAGGCCAGAAACGCCCGCCAGGCCCTGAGCGCCAACCCGACCGATGCGCCGGCCTGGCTGATCGGTTTCGCCAGCCAGAGCGGTTTCGCCGAGCGACTGGCCTGGCAGACTGCCGGCCAACTCCAGGCCGCCGGCTTGCCGGTGAAGGTCCAGCCATTGGCCGATGTTCGCGAGCAAGACCTGAACAACGCCAGCCACGCGCTGTTTGTCGTCAGCACCTTTGGCGACGGCGAAGGGCCGGACAGCGCCCGCGGCTTCGAACGCAAGGTGCTGGGCCAGGCCTTGAGCCTGGAGCGCTTGCAGTATTCGGTGCTGGGCCTGGGCGACCGGCAATATGAACACTTCTGCGGTTTCGCCCGGCGCCTGCACGCCTGGCTGGCGGAGCACGGCGGCAAGACCCTGTTCGCGCCGGTGGAAGTCGACAGCGGCGACCCTTACGCCCTGCGTCACTGGCAACAACAACTGGCCGAACTGACCGGACAGGCGCCTGCCGACACCTGGCAGCCTCCCAGTTTTGAAAACTGGACCCTCAGCCAACGTACCCTGCTCAACCCCGACAGCAGCGGCTCGGGCGTGTACCTGCTGGGCCTCACCGCCCCCGGGCCGAGCAGTTGGCTGGCCGGTGACCTGGTGGAAATCCTGCCGCGCAATGACCTGGGGGCCATCGAGCACTTCCTCGATGGCCTCGGCCTCTCCGGCCAGGCGCGCGTGCAAGTCGATGGCCTGCCCCAGAGCCTCAATCAGGCCCTGGCGACCCGCCAACTGCCGCAAAACCGCGCCCACCTGGTCGGCCTGCATGCCCAGGCGCTGGTGGAGGCGCTGGCACCGCTGGCCATGCGCGAATACTCCATCGCCTCGATCCCGGCCGACGGCGTGCTGGAGCTGATCGTGCGCCAGGAACGTCACGTCGACGGCAGCCTGGGCATCGGTTCCGGCTGGCTGACCGAACACGCACCGCTGGGCAGCGCCATCAGCCTGCGGCTGCGTCGCAACAGCAGCTTCCATCTGCCGCCCCAGGGCGTGCCGATGATCCTGCTGGGCAACGGCACCGGCCTGGCGGGCCTGCGCAGCCTGCTCAAGGCCCGCGTCACCGAGGGCATGCAGCGCAACTGGCTGCTGTTTGGCGAGCGCAACCGCGAGCACGATTTCCACTGCCGCGATGAGTTGCAGGAATGGGTGACCTCCGGCGACCTGGAACGCCTGGACCTGGCCTTCTCCCGGGATCAGAAGCGGAAGATCTACGTCCAGGACCGTCTGCTGGAATCGGCCGCGCTGCTCAAGCAGTGGGTGGCCGACGGCGCGGCGATCTATGTCTGCGGCAGCTTGCAGGGCATGGCATCCGGGGTGGATCACGTGCTCAACAACATACTGGGGCGCGAGGAAGTGGAGCGACTGATCGAGCAGGGGCGGTATCGGCGGGATGTCTACTGATCCTGGCCGCAACATCATCCCTGTGGGAGCGAGCTTGCTCGCGATAGCGAATCTTCAGTCAACACTTCATTGACTGACACACTGCTATCGCGAGCAAGCTCGCTCCCACATTGGTTTTGTGGCGGACTTCAGATTCAAACCGGCTGCAACTTCTTCTCGAACACCGCCACCCCTTCCAGATCCCGCAACACCACGCTCATCTCCCCGCTCGGCCCATCGATGTTCACCTCGCCAAAGAATTGATACCCGGCGAACGGCGAGGTGTTCTGGGCCGGGGGGGCTTTCTGGAACACCACTTCCGGGCCGAAGGTCTTGTCCAGGGCATTGGGCCCGAAGCTACCGGCGTTCAATGGCCCGGCGACGAACTCCCAGAACGGTTCGAAATCCTGGAACGCGGCGTGTTCGGGGTGGTAGTGATGGGCGGCGCAATAGTGGACGTCGGCGGTGAGCCAGACGTAGTTGCGCACCTGATGCTTGCGCAGGTAACCCAACAATTCGGCGATCTCCAGCTCACGCCCCTGGGCCGCGCCCGGGTCACCGTTGGCGACCGCTTCCCAACGCGGCACGCCGGGGCTGACCTCACCATCCGGCACACCGAGGCCGATGGGCATGTCGGCGGCGATGACTTTCCACTGGGCGCGGGATTGCTTCAACTCGCGCTTGAGCCAATTCAATTGCTCACGCCCCAGGAACGGTTTGGCCGCGCCGAGGTTGGCGTCGTTGGCTTCGCGGTAACTGCGCATGTCCAGCACGAACACATCCAGCAGTGGCCCGTAACCGAGCTTGCGGTAGATCCGGCCGCCGCCGTCGGCCTTCTGCTGGCGCATCGGTGAGTATTCCAGCCAGGCCTGTCGCGCGCGCCCCACCAGGCTTTGGATATCCTTGGTCTGGTAACGCTCGTCCAATTGCTTGCCCGGCGACCAGTTGTTGACCACCTCATGGTCGTCCCACTGCCAGATCTGTGGCACTTCGGCATTGAAGCGGCGTACGTTTTCATCCATCAGGTTGTAGCGATAGTTGCCGCGATACTCATCCAGGGTTTCGGCGACCTTGCTCTTGGCCTCGGTGGTGAGGTTGCGCCAGATGCGTCCACCCTCGGCGGTGATTTGCGCCGGCACCGGGCCGTCGGCGTAGATGGTGTCGCCGCTGTGGATAAAGAAATCCGGCAGGCGCAGGCGCATGGCTTCGTAGATGCGCATGCCGCCAATGTCCGGGTTGATCCCGAAACCCTGGCCGACGGTGTCGCCGCTCCAGACAAAACGGATGTTGCGCTTGAACTGCGGCACGCTGCGCAGGTGGCCGAGCCAGGGTTCGCTGGCAACCCCGCTTTGGGCGTCCTCGAAGTGCACACGGTAGAAAATCGCCTGGTCGCGGGGCAACCCGGTGAGCTCGACCCGGGCGGTGAAATCACTGCGGGCATCGGCCACGGGCGAGACGAAGCGACGGGGATTGGTGAACTTGCTGCGGGTGTCCCACTCCACCACCATCCGCGCCGGACGGTCGCTGCGGCTCCAGATCATCGCCCGGTCGCCCTGCAAGTCGCCAGACTGCACACCGTCGGTGAGCACCGGGCGATCCTTGACCGAAGCCATCACCGCCGGCGCCAGCCCCGGCAACAACAACCCCGCCCCCACGGCTTGCATCACCCGACGACGGCCCAAGTCGAATTCGCTCATGGTGTTCTCCCTTGAAATGGGAAAACTTAAGCATGGCTGTGTGAAGTGGGTGTGACAGGGATTTCATGCACGCCCAAAACCAATGTGGGAAACCAATGTGGGAGCGAGCTTGCTCGCGATGGCGGAGTGTCAGGCAACCCAGTTGTCGACTGATACACCGCTATCGCGAGCAAGCTCGCTCCCACCGGGGGACTTCATTGCTTCAAAGAAGCGATCAGGCCTTCGCCGGCTCCAACGCCATCTCCACCACCTCAGGCCGCTTGAGCAGCGCGTACACCACTGCCGTCAGCAGGCTCCCCGCCACGATCGCCAGCAAGTACAACAACGCATGGTTGATGGCGTTGGGGATCAGCATCACGAACAGGCCGCCGTGGGGGGCCATGAGCTTGCAGCCGAAGTACATCGACAACGCACCGGTCAACGCACCGCCGGCGACGCTCGCCGGGATCACCCGCAGCGGATCCTTGGCCGCGAACGGGATCGCGCCTTCGGAGATGAAGCACAGTCCCAGCACCAGTGCCGCTTTACCGGCCTCGCGCTCGGTCTGGGCAAATTTGCGCCGGGCGATGAACGTGGCGATGCCCAGGCCAATGGGCGGCACCATGCCGGCAGCCATGGTCGCGGCCATCGGTGCATAACTCTGCGAAGCCAGCAGCCCCACCGAAAACGCATAGGCGGCCTTGTTGATCGGTCCGCCGAGGTCGACGCACATCATCGCCCCCAGCAGCACGCCCAGCAGAATCGCATTGGTGGTGCCCATGCTGTCGAGGAAGTGGGTCAAAGCGTCGAGCATGCCCGCCACCGGTTTGCCGACGATGTAGATCATCACCAGGCCGGTGAACAGGCTCGCCAGCAGCGGGATGATCAGGATCGGCTTGAGCGCTTCCAGGCTCTGGGGCAAGCGCGCGTAGCGGCTGATCGCCTTGGCCGCGTAACCGGCCAGGAAACCGGCGATGATCCCGCCAATGAAGCCGGCGCCCAGGGTGCTCGCCAGCATCCCGCCGATCATGCCGGGCGCCAGGCCCGGCCGGTCGGCGATGGAATAGGCGATGTAGCCGGCCAGCAACGGCACCATCAACTTGAACGCGGTCTCGCCGCCGATCTGCATCAGCGCGGCCGCCAGGGTTCCAGGCTCCTTGAAGGCCTCGATGCCGAACACGAACGACAAGGCGATCATCAAACCACCGGCCACCACCATCGGCAGCATGAACGACACGCCCGTCAGCAGGTGCTTGTAGGCGCCGGTCTTCTCCGACTTGGCCGGGGCGCTGGCGCCGCTCGACGCGCTTTCCTGGCGACCTTCGACCAGCGCTTTGTTCAGCGTCGCTTCAGCCTGTTTCAAAGCGATGCCCGTGCTGCAACGGTAGATCTTCTTGCCGGCAAACCGCTCGGTGGCGACTTCAATGTCGGTCGCCAGCAACACCACGTCCGCTTCGGCGATGGCCTCGGCGCTCAACGGATTGCGCGCCCCCACCGAACCCTGGGTTTCCACTTGCAGGTCATAGCCAAGCTTCGTCGCCGCCTGCTGCAAGGCCTCGGCGGCCATGAAGGTATGGGCGACGCCCGTTGGGCATGCCGTGATGGCGACCAGGCGCGGGGCCCGCTCGGCCGACGCCGCCGGCTCTTGCGCGAACAGGTCTGCCTCGCCCAGAACCTCAGCCTCTACGGCGCCACGACGCAACACCGCATCAACGTCCTGGAGGGCCAGGGCCGGTGTGCTGCGAAACACCCGCTTGCCGACGAACCGCGACAGGTCCACCGGGCCGCTGGCGACCAGCAACACCCACTCCGCCGCTTCGAGGGTCGCCGCCGACAACTGGCGTTCCGGATGGGCCGCGTCATGGACCTCGACGCTGGTGCTCCAACCCTGGCGCTGCGCCGCGGCGTCCAGCAGGCGGGCGCACAACACACTGGTAACCATGCCGTTCGGGCAGGCCGTCACAATGGCTAGTTTCATTCTTGCGAACCCTCTTATTGTTCTGTCAGGGGGCGCACGCGCACGCCCTGTTCAAGCGACGCCAGCACTGCGGTGTCGTGGATGCCAAAACCGATCTGCGTGACCGCCATGGCGGCGATGGCCGTGGCAGTGCGCAGTGTCTGTTCCGGGGTGTCGGCGCTAAGCAGCCCATGGAGCATGCCCGCCAGCAGCGAATCCCCGGCGCCCACGGTACTGGCGACGCTGACCTTGGGCGGCGAGGCATGCAACGCCGCACCGACGCTGAACCAGTTCACGCCATCGGCACCGTGGGAAATCACCACATGCTCGATACCCTGGGCATGCAGGCGCTGCGCCGCTTGCGCCTGGGCCGCTTCGCTCACCACCTCGCACCCCAGCGCATCGGCCAGTTCCTCGGTGTTCGGCTTGATCAGCCAAGGCCCCGCCGCCAGGGCAACGCGCAAGGCTTCGCCACTGGTGTCGAGGGCCACGTTCAGGCCGAGTGCCTTCAAGCGTGCGATCAATGCCTGCAACCATTGCGGGCTGACGCCCCGGGGCAAGCTGCCCGCCACCACGACCACGTCGTGGCCGGGGGCGATCTGCTCCAAACGCGCCAGCAAGGCCTGCTGTGCGGCGGCATCGACCACCGGGCCTGGCCCGTTGAGGTCAGTGATGCGCCCATCCTGCTCGGCCAGCTTGATATTGCTGCGGGTCTCGCCGGGGACACGGATAAAGGCGTCGACAAACCCGCGCTGGACGAACAGCGTCTCGAACACCTGGGCGTTGTCTTCGCCCAGAAAGCCACTGACCGTCAGCGTATGACCGAGGTCTGCCAGCACCTGGGCCACGTTCACGCCTTTGCCGGCGGCATGGGTGTGCATGTCGTCACTGCGGTTGACCTGCCCTGGTTCCAGGCGCGCCAGTTCCACCGTAAGGTCGAGCGCCGGGTTGAGGGTCAGGGTTAAAATCTTCGCCATTACAGCGCCTCCACTAATGCGCGCACGTCATCGGCGCTGCCCACGGCCAAGGCCGCTTGGGCCAGGGTTTGGACTTGCGCCAGGCTCAGTTCGCGAACCCGCGCCTTGACCTCGGCAATGCTACGGGCGGAGACACTCAGCTCGTCCACGCCCAGGCCCACCAGCACCGGCACCGCCAGCGGATCGGCCGCCAATTCGCCACACACACCGACCCATTTGCCATGGGCATGGGCGGCGCGCACGGTGATGTCGATCAGTTGCAGCACCGCCGGATGCAAGCCATCGGCCTGGGCCGAAAGGGTCGGATGCCCCCGGTCGATGGCCAGGGTGTATTGCGTCAGGTCATTGGTGCCGACGCTGAAGAAGTCGACTTCCTTGGCCAGCACGGGCGCGAGCAACGCGGCGGACGGCACTTCGATCATGATCCCCAGTTGCAGGTCCGCCACGGGGATTTCCAGGCGCAGGCGCTCGGTCATGTCCCGGGCCTGGCGCCACTCGTCGACGCTGCCCACCATCGGGAACATGATCCGCAGCGGCCGGCTGTCCGCCGAGCGCAACAGGGCCCGCAGTTGCGCTTCCATGACCTGCGGGCGCTGCAACGTCAGGCGAATGCCTCGCACGCCGAGGAACGGGTTCTCTTCTTTCGCGATCGGCCAGTACGGCAGCGGTTTGTCGCCGCCCACATCCAGGGTGCGCACCACCAGCGGCCGCCCGCCCAGGCCATCGAGCACCTTGCGGTATTCGGCTTCCTGGGTCGCTTCGTCCGGCGCCTGGCTGTGGGCCATGAAAATCAGTTCGGTGCGCAACAGGCCAATGCCTTCGGCGCCCTGCTCCACCGCGCTGGCGACGCCGGCGCTTTCGCCGATGTTGGCGAACACTTCCACGGCATGCCCGTCACGGGTCAGCGCCGGTTCGTGGCGCTGCTCGGCCGCGACCTTGAGACGCTGTTCGCGGGTGTCGCGTTCTTCCTTGGCGCGCTGCAACGTGGCGGCGTCAGGGTCCACGTGCAGGCGACCGCGCTGGCCATCCAGCAGCAAGGACGTGCCCGGCGCCAGCAGCAATACCGCCGCCCCCGCGCCCACCAGCGCCGGAATGCCCAGGGCACGGGCGACGATGGCGCTGTGGGCGGTGGCGCCGCCACGGGCGGTGAGAATCCCCGCCACACGGGTCGGGTCCAGGCGGGCCACGTCGGACGGGCCGACTTCGTCCATGACCAGGATGTAGGGTTGATCGGGCTCGTTCGGGGTTTCGACGCCACACAGTTGCGCCAGCACCCGACGGCCGACGTCTCGCAGATCGGCGGCCCGTTCGGCCAGCAAGGCATCCTGCAAGGCTTCCTGCTCCTTGGCGGCGGCTTCGATCACGCCCATCCACGCCGCTTGCGCACTCTCGCCCAGCTTCAAGCGGGTGTCGACTTCGTCGGTCAGTTCCGGGTCGTCGAGCATTTCCTGGTGGGTGATGAAGATTTCGCGGATGGCCTTGGCCTTGGCGCGCTCGATCAGGCTCTGGATGTCACGGCGCACCTGGTTCAAGGCGTTCTGCAGGCGCTCGCGCTCGATGGCCGCCGATTCACCGCGCAGCGGATAGTCGATGGCCTGCAATACCTGGATGTGCGCCGGGCCGATGGCGATGCCCGGGGCGGCGGCGACGGCCTGGATCAGGCTGCCGGATTCGGGCGCCAGCATGACGGTCGCGACCTCGGCCATCACGGTTTCCCGTGGCGCACTCGGTGGCGGCAACGGTTCGACCTCTTCGCCCAGGCCTTCTTCGATGGCGGCCAGCAGTGCCGGCAACGCGTCGTTGGCAATGCTCGGTTCGGCGATGAACTCCAAGACCTGGCCGCGACGGGCGCCCAGGCTCAGCAGTTTGCTCAAGCTCTTGGCCGACACGGCGCTGTCCTGGCCGTCGACAATGCGCACGCGGATTTCGCCGTCGAAGCTTTTCGCCAACTGGGCGAGGATCTTCGCCGGGCGTGCATGCAGGCCATGGGCGTTGGCCAGGCCGATGCGCGCGCTGGGCCAGTCGGCGGGCAATTCACCGCCGAGCACTTCCAAGACCTTGCGGCTACTGGTGGCGCGGCCCAGTTCGTGGCCGCGGCCTTCGATCAGCAAGGCGCAGAGCCTTTCCAGCAAGGCCTGGTGGGCCTCGCCGAGGCTGGCGAGGCAGAACAGACCACTCAACGGTTGGCCCAGGTAACGGATGGGTTTGTCCGGGGTGACGAACGCCAGGCCCGGGCGCTTGACGGTCTGTTCGCTGTGCAGCCACCACAAGCCATCGCCCAGGGGCAGCGCCTCGACTTGCTGCAACACGCCGGCAAAGCCATTGCTCACGCAGTCGGCCTGGCGCAACAGGCGAGCGCCGCGCCATACCAGTTCTTCAAAATCGTCAGCCGACACACCGAGGCCGATCATCTGGGCATCCAGGGCCAGTTCCTGCGGCGCGCCTTGCAGCAGCTTCAGCAACGCTTCGGCGGAACCGGCGCGGCGCAAGGCCTGGCCCAGGTCCGTCTCGCCGAGGGCGCGGGTCAGCAGTTGCAGCAGGCGCAGGTGTTCATCGGACTTGGCGGCGATGCCGATGGCCAGGTAGACAATCTGACCATCGCCCCAGTCCACGCCGTCGGGGAATTGCAGCAGGCGCACGCCGGTGGAATAGACCAGGTTGCGGGTCTGCGGGGTGCCGTGGGGGATGGCAATACCTTGGCCAAGAAAGGTCGAACCCTGGGCTTCACGGGCCTGCAAGCCAGCGAGGTAGCCCTCGGCTACCAGGCCATCGGCCACCAGTTTGTCGGCAAGCAGTTGCAGCGCAGCGTCTTTATCCACGGCCGTCTGCGCCATGGATATCTGCTCTAGAGTGAGCTCGAGCATGCTTTCTCCTTTTTGGCGTCCGGGTTGGCGCCAGGTATTGTTTTGAATGAATCAGCTTAGCGTTACAGGACGGTTTTTGGCGGTATCGCGGCAGCACGGCCAAAAATCCTGATAGCCTTGAAAATACGCTTGCTGAAACGTTTAATCTAGAAAGATTGGCACGTTACTCGATAATCTCTCATCGTTGAAGTGCAACTTGTCGTAAGCGCTTGGGCGGTAACCGTCAGCTTGAATCGGGTAGGATGGCCCTAATCCTCGGGACTCACTCGAAAAAACAAGGAATACCGGGTTGAAACTCAGTGATATTGCTCAATTGGCCGGTGTGTCCGTCACCACCGCCAGCTATGTCATCAACGGCAAGGCCGAACAGCAACGCATCAGCAGCGCCACCGTCGAACGGGTGCGGGCGGTGGTCGAGGAACATGGCTTCACGCCCAATCCCCAGGCCGCCGGGCTGCGCAGCCGGCACACCCGCACCCTGGGTTTCATCCTGCCAGACCTGGAAAACCCCAGTTACGCACGCATCGCCAAGTTGCTGGAACAAGGCGCCCGGGCTCGGGGCTATCAGTTGCTGATCGCCAGCTCCGATGATGCGCCCGACAGTGAACGGCAGCTGTTGCAATTGTTCCGCGCCCGGCGCTGCGATGCGCTGATCGTCGCCAGTTGCCTGCCGGCCGGCGACGACAGCTACCTGCAGTTGCAGGCCAAGGGCATTCCGATCATCGCCATCGACCGGGTGATGGAACCGGCGCATTTCTGCTCGGTGATCAGCGACGACCGCCAGGCCAGCCTGCACCTGACGCGCAGCCTGCTGGAGACCCACCCTCGACAAATCGCCTTGATCAGCGCCCGCCCCGAATTGAGCATCAGCCAGGAACGGGCCGCAGGTTTTCGCGAAGCCTTGGCCGGGTTCGAGGGCCAGGTGTTGATCGAGCATGGCGAGTCGTTCAGCCGTGAATGCGGCCGTCAGTTGATGGATGAAATGCTCGCGCGCCTGGGGCATCTGCCCGATGCGCTGATCACCACGTCCTATGTGCTGCTGCAAGGGGTGTTCGATGCCCTGCATGATTTCCCGCTCAAGTCGCGGCCATTACGCCTGGGCACGTTTGGTGACACGCAGTTGCTGGATTTCCTGCCGCTGCCGGTCAATGCCATGTCCCAACAACATCAGTTGATCGCCGCCAAGGCCCTAGAACTGGCCCTGGCAGCCATCGAAAACGATGACTACCAGCCTGGCGTGCAGGCCATCGCCCGGACGTTCAAGCAGCGGATCCACCAGGGCTGACGTTTCCTCAGGATTGATGCATGGAGTTGATCGACACCCACACCCACCTGGACTTCCCGGACTTTGACGCGGACCGCCCGGCGCTGCTGGCCGAAAGCCGCGCCTTGGGCGTGCGGCAGATGGTGGTGCTGGGCGTGTACCGGGACAATTGGCAGCGGGTCTGGGACCTGGTGCAAAGCGACCCGGACCTGCATGCCGCCCTGGGCCTGCACCCGGTGTACCTCGACCAGCATCGACCCGACGACGTGGCGCTGTTGCGCGACTGGCTGAGCCGCCTGGCCGGGCACCGGCAATTGTGTGCAGTGGGCGAGATCGGCCTGGACTATTACATCGAGACCCTGGACCGTGACCGCCAGCAAGCGCTGTTCGAAGCGCAACTGGAACTGGCCGTGGCGTTCGAACTGCCGGCACTGATCCACGTGCGCCGCAGCCATGCCGCCGTGATCGCGACCCTCAAGCGCATCCGCCCCACCCGGGCGGGGATCATCCATGCCTTCGCCGGCAGTTTTGAAGAGGCCCGCGAATACCTCAAGCTCGGCTTCAAGCTTGGCCTTGGCGGTGCGGCGACCTGGCCTCAGGCCCTGCGCATGCACCGGGTGCTGGCGAAACTGCCGCTGGATGCGGTGGTGCTGGAAACCGACTCACCGGACATGGCCCCGGCGATGTTTGCGGGGCAGCGCAACAGCCCGGCGCACTTGCCGGCGATTTGCGAGGCGCTGGCCGGGATCATGGCGGTGACGCCCGAGCGACTGGCCGAGGCCAGCACCGCCAACGCCCGCGATTTGTTCAACTGGTAAAAAACCTGTGGGAGCGGGCTTGCTCGCGAAGGCGGTGTGTCAGTCAGAACATCATTGGCAGACACTCGGCCTTCGCGAGCAAGCCCGCTCCCACATGGGATCCGTGGCGGACATAGCGATCACACCCGAAACGCATTGATCAGTTGCTTGAGCTGCACCACCTGGGCAGACAGCTCACGGCTGGCGTTTTCGGTCTGGTGCGCGCCTTCGGCCGTGCGTTCGCCGGCGCGGTTGATCTCGACGATGTTCTGGTCGATGTCGTGGGCCACGGCCGTCTGCTGCTCCACGGCAGCGGCGATCTGCTGGTTCTGGTCGACGATCATGCCGACCGCACCGAGGATATTTTCCAGGGCCTGTTGGACCTTCTCCGATTGACCGACCGTGCCACTGGCCATCTCATGACTGGTGCCCATCGCCTTGACGGCGGCACCGACACCGCCATGCAGGCGGGCGATCATCGCTTCGATTTCTTCGGTCGATTGCTGGGTCCGCTTGGCCAGGGTCCGCACTTCATCGGCCACCACCGCAAAACCCCGCCCCTGTTCACCGGCACGGGCGGCTTCGATGGCGGCATTGAGGGCCAGCAGGTTGGTCTGCTCGGCGATACTCTTGATCACATCCAGCACGCGGCTGATGGCCTGGCTGTCGGTCGCCAGTTGGTTGATCACCTGCACCGACTGATCGATCTCACTGGCCAAGCGGGCGATGCTGCCCTGCTGCGACTCCACCAGCCCGCGCCCGCTGAGGGTCTCGTCGTTCACGCTGTGGGCACTGCTTACGGCAGCGGCTGCACTGCGGGCCACTTCCTGGGCCGTGGCCGACATCTGGTTCATCGCCGTGGCCACCAGTTCGATCTGGCTGCGCTGGCCGGCGACGGCCTGGTTGCTCTGGGCCGATACCGTTTCCACCCGCCCGGCCTGGCGTTCGACTTCCGCGACGGTGCGGCTGACCTGTTCGATCAGGTCATGGATCTTCGCCACCGTACCGTTGAACACTTCACCCAGTTCGCCCAGCTCATCCTTACTGCGCGCCACGAAATTGACCGTCATGTCCCCCGCCGCCACTTTGTCCATCATCTGGCCCAGGTGTTGGAGGGTGGTGCGGGTCGACGCGTAGAAGCCGGCGTACAGGTAAAAAATCAACAGGAACACCGCCACCAGCGCCACGGCCTGCAGCACCATATGGCTACGATTCTGCTCAAGCCGCTGCTGCAACTGCACACCGAGAAAGCCCTGGGTCGCTTCGTTCAGCCGATAAGTCTGCTCCATCAGGCCGCTGATCTGCTCGAAGAACGCCGGCCACGGTGCATCGAGCGTGTCGGCCATCACCACTTGCTCCTCGATCAGCTCCGACGCTTTCTTGAGGGTGTTCTTGCTACCGTCGGCCTGGGCGCCAAGGGTTTGCCCGGCGGCCTTGCTGGAGCCGAGGGCGTCCTGCAGTTTCAAGTCATACTCGCCCTGGAGCTTTTCGATCTGCGCCAGCAACTCGTCGAAGCGGGTGCTCGATGCCGAATTGAGGAACCCCAGCCCCAACGAGGACGCCCCCAGCGCCCGGCCATCGCCGAGGATCTGGGTGACCTTGGGGGTGGTGCCGATGATCAATTCGCTGAGTTGGCGGATGTCGCTCTGGTTGTCGCGGCTCAGCCCCGCCTGGCTGGCGATGATCTGGCTGAACATCTGGGCGCTGTTGAGCAACTTGCCGATCAGCGCACTTTTGCTCTGCAGGGAGCTTTCCGCCTGCTGGGCCTTGAAAGCACCGATCATCTCATCGCGCTTGGCCTCGAAGGCACTGACCTGCTCGGGCTCGATGGCCATGGCGGTCATGCCTTGCAAGCGCGTGAGGACCTGTTGCTCCAGGCTGCCGATCTTCGCTTCGACATCACCAGCCTTGCCGGACTGCCCCAGGCTGGCGTTGATCTGCACCAGGTTGTTGAGGGTTTCCAGGTCCCGGCGCAGGGCCAGGCTGCTGCCCAGCAGGTCGAGGCTTTGCAGCTCCACCTGGGTGCCCTGGAATTCCCGATAGGAATCACGCACCAGAAAGAAGTTGGTCACCAGCATGGGTAGCAGGAACAGCACGCTGATCAGGCTGAACTTCATGCCGAAGCTCAGGCGGTTCATCAGTGCGACGGCGGGCCAGAGCAAACTCTTCACAAGGAAGCCTCCCGGTAGTGTTCTTATTGTTATGAGCTCGCGCACAGAGACAGCAGAAAGCCACTATTCGGGCGCTGTCCCTGTATAGCCTAAATCGGCGGGGAGATTTGTAACTTAAGGTTAACGAGCCTGGTTGTGGCGAGGGAGCTTGCTCCCGCTGGCCTGCGAAGCAGGCCCCCCGAGTGCCTTCAGGAAAATCGCTTGCCCAGGTTTGCGGTTGCTGCGCAACCGAGCGGGAGCAAGCTCCCTCGCCACAGAAAGCACCTTGACGACAGCTGTCAGGCCAAGACCGTCCACAACGCAAACCCGGCATACCAGAGCACCGCCGCACGCAGCAGCAATTCCCACAGCCGGTCCAAGCTATTGATGCCATCCGGCCCCGCGACAGGCTTGGGAATTTCGCCAGCCACCAGGCCGACCTTGTCGATGAGGTCGGTGGCGCTGATGTTCCAGTTCAACAGCTCATGCAGCATGACCCGGCTGACCGCGACGAAATTGCCCACCAGGGCGAAGCTTGCCGCCAGCAACCGCACCGGCACCCAATCGAAGGCATGGCGCATTTGCGCGGCCCGCTCGGCCACGCCAGGGTTCTGGCTGTGCTCGGCGGCCAGCGCCAGCAGTCGATAGCTCAAGGCCGCGACCGGGCCCAACACGAAGTACCAGAAAATCACCGCGAAAAAGCTCTGGTAGGCCTGCCACAACAAATGCCCCTGGACCCGCTCCAGCAATTGCTCACCGTCATCGGCCTCAATGTCCAGGTCGCGCTTGGCCACATGGGCTGCCGCTTGCAGGTCTTCGCGACGCCAGGCGTCGCGAAACGGCCCGAGGGCGGCCAGCAGATCGCCGCGCCCCAGGCTGTAAATCACCACCAGCAAATGCACCGGCAGCGCCAGCAGACCGTAGGCCACTGGCTCCAGCACCCACAAAAGCAGCGCCAACACGGCCACAGGCAGCAGGACCAGCACCGTCAGCACCAGCCAGGGTCGGTTGACCCACCGTGGGTTCGCCTCGAGCTTGTTCAGCTCGCGCAGCCAACCGCCGTCGCGCTGGACCCGCTGGCGCAAGGCCGAGAATTTCTCGATCCAGACGGCCAGCAGCAACACCAGAAAACTCATTGTCCTTCCCCTTCTGTCAGGGCCGCGCGATAGCGCGCCCAGTCGAATGCCGGTCCCGGATCGGTCTTGCGCCCCGGTGCGATGTCGCTATGCCCGCAGATACGCTGCACAGTGATCGCCCTGAACGCCGCTTGCAACTGCCGGGTCAGGTCCACCAATGCGACATATTGCACGTCGGTGAACGGCAGATCATCCGTGCCCTCAAGCTCGATGCCCAGGGAAAAATCGTTACAGGTCTCACGCCCCTCGAAGCACGAGACGCCCGCATGCCACGCACGATCCAGACAAGAGACAAATTGGGTCACGGCGCCGTCACGCTCGATCAGAAAATGCGCAGAAACCCGCAGGTCGGCGATACCGGCAAAGTAGGGATGTTCCGTGACATCCAGACGATTCTGGAAGAATTCCTGCACCTTGCCGGTGGCGAATTGTGCCGGGGGCAGGCTGATGTTGTGGATCACCAGCAGGGAGATTTCGCCTTCGGGGCGCGCATTGAAGTTGGGCGATGGGCAATGACGCACCCCTTCGCACCAACCGCTCGCGGAGTCCAACTGCATACAGGTTCCTTCGATGACGACGGTGAATGTCGTCAGTATGCCGTGATCGGACCGGGCTGCGCGATCACTTGCCGCGATTGAGCTGGCGCAGATTGCCCAGCACCGACTCCAGCGCCCGGTCGAACAACAGGGTGTCGTCCAACAGCCGCGCCGCGCCGCGACGAAACTCCAGGGCCAGGCTGGTGCGGCTGTGCTCCAGCACCTTGAGGCCGGTGCGATTGACGAAGACGTACTTGCCGGTGGCCTCGATGATCGCCGCCAGCTTGCAACGCAGGGTATTGTCATCGTCCTCCTGGAACTCGACCCAGCTTCCCAAGTGCAACTGGTCGACCTGCAGCAGGCCGACATCATCCGCCGGCAAATGCACCGCCACGCTCTCCCCCGCCGTTTTTTGCGGAGGGTGCAGGACGATTTTTTCCAGCACCTCGACCATGACCGGCGAATCGAACGGCTGGGCCTGTTCCGTTGCCTGGCCCGTGCGTTCAAGCGCCTGCACATGCAGGACTTCCAGCTCACTGAAAAACTCGCTGGTGGCGAACGGGTCGAACGCCGAACGGCTCAGGCCTTCACGCAGGGCCTTGAGCAGCTCCGGCACCATCGCCAGCAAACGCAGGCCGGCGTCCGGTTCGTCATGCGGCTGGACGCTCCAGATCAAATGCTCCAGGGTCAGGACGTCGGCCTGCCACTCGGCGGAGTACTTGCCGTGCTTGAAACAGGTCAGCAACAACACCTGGCTCCAGGCGTGTTGCACGAACTCCACCACGGCTTGCGGCAAGACTTTGCCCAGCATCACCTGGTTCAGCGCCCCTTCGACCCGCTGGCGCGCCAGTTCGGCCTTGGCCCGGCCCTCTTCGGCGTCGCGGATACGCTGCTCAAGCAACTCGCTGCGCCGCCGCTCGTCACTGGTGAAGGCCAGGAAATCGGCCAGCAGCTCGGAGAAAATCGCCGGGTCATCGACGAAATCATTCAGCAGGCGCTGCACGACTTGTTCGATGCGCAAATACAGGCTGTCGCGCTGATGATCGTCGCAATCGCCCCAGCCCGTGGCGGCGGCCGCGATTTCGTTCAGCAGCCGCCGGGCCGGATGATTGCCACGGCTGAAGAAGCTCTTGTCCTGCACCGCGACCTTGAGCATCGGGATCTGCAGGCGGCCGATCAGGGCCTTGAAGGAGTCTGGGAGGTTATGGTCGTCGAGGATGAATTCGAACATCATCGAGATCAGGTTGATCACGTCTTCATCGGCGCCTTCGACCACCCGGGACTTGCCACTCCTGACGCTGACCCGGGTCAACAGTTGTTCGAGCTGGCTACGCAGGTCGAATTCGTCCTGCACGGCAGGCGCTGGCACGTACTGCTGCAAATGCGAGAGCAGCCGCAGCAGGTCACGGGTCGAGATCGGCTGGGGCGGCGCGCTGGCTTCCAGGGTCGGCGCCACACTGCCACGCACTTGCATCAGCAGCTTCTGCAAGGCGGCGAACACTTCCTGCACGCTGTCGTCGACCTCGGCATCGCTGGGCTGGACAGCGATTTCGGCGTTGGGCCTGGGGGTATCCTCGGAGCGATCCGATGCCCGACGAGCCGGGGTCACCTTGAGTTCCGGCAAGATGCCCGTGGCGGCCAGCAACTGGTTGGCCTCGGTATAGAGCTGGTCGCACTCGCTGAGCACATAACGCTCGAAGAGCTTGAGCAGGATCAGCTTGACCTTGATGCCCACGCCCAGGTTACGCCCGGCCTGCAGGAACTTTTCGCACAGCAGTGCCGGGCTCAGGGGGTTGTACTGGTTGGCCAGCGGCCGGTCCAGCAGTACACCGAGCCGGGCCGTCAGTTGCTCCAGCGACACGCCATCGCGCCTGAGCACCCGAGTGACCATGGCCTCGACCGCCAGATGACGTTCCAGCTCATCGTGGGAACGCTGTGTCTGGCCCTCCGGCGCCAGGGCAGGCACCAAGCTGGCGTGGGTCAGGTCGTACTGGGTCAGGCTGACGAAGGTCTCGAAAAACTGCTCGATGAATTCCCGCTCGATGCTTTTGCGCTTCAGGCGCAGGTCCCGCATGGCCTCGAAGTACAGGTTCTGCTCGACGTCGTCGCGCGCCCGGTCGGCCATTTCAAACAAGGTGTCGTCGGCGTTATCGAACAGCCCCTGCAAGCCCAGGCGCAGCTGTTGGGCGGCCTTGTCGCGAACCTGAAGCAGAATCACAGGCAGGCGGGCGAGCGGCGAACGATTCGCCTGATCGGTAGCCACCTTGTGCAAAGGCACTACATTCCCGTCGTTGTGCATCCTGGCCTCCTGAAACGGTTTTCGGTTCGCAACGTCAAAGCTATGACGTCAATCGAAAGGCGGATTATCGGGTAAAACAACCCTGTCGTACCAGCAGACTCTGTGAACCAGCTCGAAATACGGCGCAAATAAGTGACCGGGAAAATGAGGAAATGTTGCGAGGACGCGACCAAATGCAGGTTTCGACACCCTATAATCACGCCACTTTGTTTGTGGAGCCCGTTATGCCGAATCTACGCCTCGCCGATCTGACCGCCGAAATCGAAGCCAACGTGCGCCGTGCGTTGCTTGAAGACGTCGGCAGCGGCGATATCACCGCGCAACTGATCCCCGCCGAACGCCTGGCCAAGGCCACCATCATCAGCCGCGATGCGGCGATCATCAGCGGCACGGCCTGGGTCGATGCCGTGTTCCGGCAACTGGATCCGCGTGTCGCGGTGCATTGGCAAGTGCACGACGGCGACCGGGTCACTCCCGATCAGGCGCTGTTCCACCTGGAGGGCCCGGCCCGCTCGTTGCTGACCGGCGAACGCAGCGCCCTGAACTTCCTGCAAATGCTCTCGGGCGTCGCCACGCGGGCCCGTTACCTGGCCGACTTTGTCTCCGGGACCCAGGTCAAGCTGCTGGACACTCGCAAGACCCTGCCCGGGCTGCGCCTGGCCCAGAAGTACGCGGTCACCTGCGGTGGCTGCCATAACCACCGCATCGGCCTGTACGACGCCTTCCTGATCAAGGAAAACCACATCGCCGCCTGCGGCGGAATCGCCCAGGCCATCGCGGCCGCCCACAAGATCGCACCGGGCAAACCGGTGGAAATCGAAGTGGAAAGCCTGGCGGAGTTGAACGAAGCGCTGGCGGCCAGCGCCGACATCATCATGCTCGACGAACTGAGCCTGGACGACATGCGTGAAGCCGTGCGTCTCAATGGCGGCAAGGCGAAGCTGGAGGCCAGCGGCGGGATCAACGAGAGCACGTTGCGCCCGATCGCCGAGACCGGGGTGGACTACATCTCGATCGGCGCGATGACCAAGGATGTGAAGGCAGTGGATCTGTCGATGCGCTTGAGCCTCTGACAACAAAAAACGCCAGCCTTGAAAGGCTGGCGTTTTTTTCAGACCACCAGATTGTTCATCTCGCAGTACTCATCCCATTCCACACCCAGCACCTCGGCCGCCTCCTTGTGCAACGCAAGGCGCTGCGCCTCGAACTCTTCAGGCGTGCTGGTGTACTTGAGCGTCAACTCCCAGGGTTGCAGCCCCTGGGCTTCGGCCTCGTCCTCGAATGCCCATTGGATCTGATCTTTCTGATCGTCGGCGGACAAGTCCTTGATCTCTTCCAGCAACTGGGGCGCATCCAGCACGTACTTCTTCAGCGCTTCTTCGTGCCTGGCTTCCTGGGTCAATGCTTTAACAGTCATGGCGTTCTCGTTGATCGGGGGAATGGAAGATGGATCTGGATCATCAAGGATCTCTCTGACGCAAAAAACCGTGTGAAGCCCGGTTTATCTGGCCTTCAGAACCATTCGTGGATCATCTGAAAACTGCTGGGCGATGCACATGCAGGCAACGAATATAGGATGTTTTGCCGACGATTTACACGGTTCTTTACATCTATCCCACAAAAAAACCTGTGCAGAAGAAGCGCTGCGGACCCGGGAACATCTGTCAAAATAACCAGTCATAGCCATGTGCCATGCCGGCACTTCACAAGGAACCCCAGTGATGCGCAGCTTTTCGAAACGCTCGTCGATCCAACTTGCCACCGCGACCTTGCTGCTTGGCAGCCTGACCTTGACTGACGTTGCTCAAGCGGCGGTTGAAGTCTCCTCCGATGAGCCGTCTTACCACGACTTTATTCCCGCCCTTCACTACGACCAATCCGATCAGTACAAGCTCGTCAAGACCGATGTCAGCGCCAGCGTTCTGGAAAGCCTGCCGAAAAGCGTGAAGAACAATACCGACGAACTGGAAAACCAGAAGCGCACCCTCAGCGAACAGGCTGGTCAGATCGAAGAACTCAAACGCAACAGCGGCTCCAGTTCCACCTCCAGCAGCAAAGAGATTGACGAGCTCAAGCGCACTATCAAGGAACAGGAACGCGACCTGAACGACCTTGGCAAACAAGTGGAAGAGCTCAAGCGCAATAGCGGCTCCAGTTCGAGTTCGAGCAACAGCGAGATTTCGTCCCTGAAACGGGAACTCAGCGATCAGGATCGAGAGATGGACCAGCTCAAACGCACGGTCGAGGAACTGAGCAGGAAGGTGAAATAACGAGGGGAAATCTTGCCCGAGACAGGAATCGAACCTGCGACCTTCGCGTTACGAGTGCGCTGCTCTACCGACTGAGCTACACGGGCGGTGGCTAAAACTAGCACCGTCTCCGGTGGCCAGGCAACCTGCCTGGCCGGGATTTTCGTCACACAGCAAAACGCCCCGAACCAGTCGGGGCGTTTGCTTGTTCAGCGCTTAGGCGATGGGGTGATTAAACGCCCGATGCCTTGGCTGCTGCGACGTCCTTGATGGACAGCTTGATACGGCCGCGGTTGTCCACGTCCAGTACCAGCACTTCCACTTCCTGGCCTTCTTTGAGGATGTCGGTCACTTTCTCGACGCGAGCATCGCTCAGCATGGAGATGTGAACCAGACCGTCCTTGCCCGGCAGGATGTTGACGAACGCGCCGAAGTCGACGATGCGTTCAACCTTGCCGACGTAGATCTTGCCGATCTCGGCTTCGGCAGTGATGCCCAGGACGCGCTGGCGTGCCGCTTCTGCCGCTTCCTTGGTTTCGCCGAAGATCTTGATCGAACCGTCGTCTTCGATGTCGATCGAAGCCTTGGTTTCTTCACAGATCGCACGGATGGTCGCGCCGCCTTTACCGATGACATCACGGATTTTGTCGGTGTCGATTTTCATCGCGATCATGGTCGGAGCATTTTCCGACAGTTCGGTACGGGACTGACCGATGATCTGGTTCATCTGGCCGAGGATGTTCAGGCGCGCTTCCAGGGCTTGGCCCAGGGCGATTTCCATGATCTCTTCGGTGATGCCCTTGATCTTGATGTCCATCTGCAGTGCGGTGACGCCCTTGGCGGTACCGGCCACTTTGAAGTCCATGTCGCCCAGGTGGTCTTCGTCACCCAGGATGTCGGTCAGGACGGCGAATTTCTCGCCTTCTTTCACCAGACCCATGGCGATACCGGCAACCGGGGCCTTCATCGGCACACCAGCGTCCATCAGGGCCAGGGAAGCGCCGCAGACCGAAGCCATCGAGCTCGAACCGTTGGACTCGGTGATTTCCGATACCACGCGAATGGTGTACGGGAACACGTCAGCGGCTGGCAGCATGGCCTGAACCGAACGACGGGCCAGACGGCCGTGACCGATTTCGCGACGACCGGCGCCACCCATGCGACCACACTCGCCCACCGAGAACGGCGGGAAGTTGTAGTGCAGCATGAACGGGTCTTTCTTTTCGCCTTCCAGGGTGTCCAGCAGTTGCGCGTCGCGGGCGGTGCCCAGCGTGGCAACGACCAGGGCCTGGGTTTCGCCACGGGTGAACAGTGCCGAACCGTGGGTCTTGGGCAGGACCCCAACTTCGATGTTCAGCGGACGTACGGTGCGGGTGTCGCGACCGTCGATACGCGGCTTGCCGTTGACGATGTTTTCGCGAACGGTGCGGTATTCGATTTCACCGAAAGCGGCTTTCACTTCAGCGGCAGACGGCTGGCCTTCTTCACCGGACAGCTTGGCAACGACCTGGTCTTTCAGCTCGCCCAGGCGCGCATAACGGTCGGCCTTGACGGTGATGGTGTAGGCCTGGGAGATCGCTTCGCCGAACTCGGCACGGATCGCAGCCAGCAGTTCGGTGGCTTCGGCTTGCGGAGCCCAGGTCCAGGTTGGCTTGGCGGCTTCGGCGGCCAGTTCCTTGACAGCGTTGATCACCACCTGGAACTCGTCGTGGGCGAACAGCACGGCGCCCAGCATCTGGTCTTCGGTCAGCTCTTTGGCTTCGGATTCAACCATCAGCACGGCTTCGGAAGTACCGGCCACGACCATGTCCAGGCTCGAGGCTTTCAGTTGCTCGTAGGTCGGGTTCAGCAGGTAGCCGGTGCTTTCGTGGAACGCGACGCGGGCAGCGCCGATCGGGCCATCGAAAGGAATGCCGGAGATAGCCAGGGCAGCCGAGGTACCGATCATCGCAGCGATGTCCGGATCGGTTTTCTTGCTGGTGGACACGACGGTGCAGACAACCTGCACTTCGTTCATGAAGCCTTCTGGGAACAGCGGACGGATCGGACGGTCGATCAGTCGGGAAGTCAGGGTTTCTTTCTCGGAAGGACGGCCTTCGCGCTTGAAGAAACCGCCAGGGATCTTACCGGCAGCGTAAGTCTTTTCCTGGTAGTGGACAGACAGAGGGAAAAAGCCCTTGCCTGGATCGGCTTGCTTGGCACCGACAACGGTCACCAATACGCTGACGTCGTCGTCAACGGTGACCAGCACTGCGCCGGAGGCCTGACGGGCGATACGGCCAGTCTCGAGGGTAACGGTCGACTGACCGAACTGGAATTTTTTGATTACCGGGTTCACGGTGTCCTACCTTCTTTGTGGCTCTTGGGGAACTTGTCTTCTTGCGAAATTCTTGGGCAATGACGGGAATCGGCCCGACGCTTGTCCAGGGTAAAACGTGTATCCAGATAAAACTTGAGGCTGGGAGCCTGCCATGCGCCAGCGGGATACCCACTGACGCACGACAGACCACCAACCTCTAGCGCAATCGCTTGTTAGCGACGCAGACCCAGGCGAGCGATCAGAGCGCTGTAACGGCTCACGTCCTTGCCTTTCAGGTAGTCCAGCAGCTTACGACGCTGGTTTACCATGCGGATCAGACCACGACGGGAGTGGTGATCCTTACCGTTGGCCTTGAAGTGACCTTGCAGTTTGTTGATGTTGGCGGTCAGCAGTGCAACTTGCACTTCTGGCGAACCAGTGTCACCAACAGCTTGCTGGTAGTCAGCTACGATTTGAGCTTTTTCTTGAACGTCGAGAGCCATGAGGCAATCCTTCTAGTCAGGAAACTGTTCCGAGGAAACAGCTTCAACAGGCCAGGGACAAATCCCTGTATCTATAAATGAGTAGTGACCGTGCCTGTTAACAGCCACACTCGCCAACCTGCTGTTACGCAGGCTGGTTCCGGTCATTCCGACCGAATCAGTCGACGCGGCGCAATGCGCCCGTCTTCGCTCACTTCACCGATACCGATGAAACGACCGTTGTGATCCTGTACCCGGACCATGCCGAACTTCGGCGCATCCGGGGCGCGTACCGGCTGGCCGTTGAGCCAGTAGAACGCACTGTGTTCCGAGAACTGCAGGAGCGGCCAATCCAGCAACCCGCTGTCCGATGGCATCAGGAAACGGTCGACCGCCTCGTTGCCGCCTTCGGCATGCACCGCTTCGAGCTCTTCCAGCGTGACCGTCTGGGCCAACGTGAAAGGCCCGGCCTGGGTCCGTCGCAATTCTGCCACGTACGCGCCACAGCCGAGCTGCTCACCGATATCCTCCACCAGGGTCCGGATATAGGTGCCTTTGCTGCAATCCACGGCCAGCCGCGCAGTATTACCGTCAAAGGCCAGCAATTCCAAGCGCGCAATAGTAACAGAACGCGGTTCGCGCTCCACTACTTCGCCTGCACGGGCCAGTTTATACAACGGCTGCCCATCACGCTTCAAAGCGGAGTACATCGGCGGTATCTGGCTGATTTGCCCGCGAAAACCCGGCAAGACCGCTTCGATATCCGCCTGACCAACGGTCACCGGGCGTTCCAGCAAAACCTCACCTTCGGCATCCGCCGTGGTGGTGGTCTTGCCCAGTTGCGCCAGGGTTTCGTAACCCTTGTCGGAATCGAGCAGGTACTGGGAAAACTTGGTCGCCTCGCCAAAGCACAGTGGCAGCACGCCGGTGGCCAGCGGATCGAGGCTACCGGTGTGCCCGGCCTTTTCAGCATTGAGCAGCCAGCGAACCTTCTGCAACGCCGCGTTGGAGGTGAACCCCAGCGGCTTGTCGAGCAGGATGATACCGCTGACGTTACGACGGATACGTTTGACCTGAGCCACCGATTACTCCTTGGTGTCTTCGGGGTCAGCCGCAACCGGGTGCTGGCTGTCTTGCGCCACGGCGCGCTCGATCAGTGCCGACAGATGCGCACCCCGTGCGACGCTTTCGTCGTAGTGGAAGTGCAACTGTGGGACGCTGCGCAGCTTCATCTCCCGGGCCAACTGCATACGCAGGAAGCCGGCAGCCGAGTTGAGCACCTTGATGCTCTGGGCGATTTCTTCGGCGCTGTCCTGACCCATCACGGTGATGAAGATCTTGGCGTGACCGACGTCACGGCTGACTTCCACTGCGGTGATGGTGACCAGGCCGACGCGCGGATCTTTGACTTCGCGACGGATCAGTTGGGCCAGCTCACGCTGCATCTGATCGCCGATTCGTTGGGTACGGCTGTATTCTTTTGCCATGTCTTGTTACCTGTTACTGCCCCACGGTGAAACCCGCGAGGTCTGAAAGCGGCAAACGCCCGGCCTGGCAAAAGCCAGACCGGGCGTTGCGTTTAGAGTCCGCCAGCCAGGCAGTGCATGTTCATGCGACTGCCCGGTGCGGCTCTTGAAGTGCGCGAGTCAGAGGCTGCGAGCAACCTGGACCTTCTCGAAGACTTCGATCTTGTCGCCGACCTTGACGTCGTTGTAGCTCTTGACGCCGATACCGCACTCCATGCCGGCACGTACTTCGGAAGCGTCATCCTTGAAGCGGCGCAGGGATTCCAGCTCGCCTTCGAAGATCACGATGTCTTCACGCAGTACACGGATCGGACGGTTACGGTGAACGACACCTTCGATCACCATGCAACCGGCGATGGCGCCAAACTTCGGCGAACGGAACACGTCGCGAACTTCGGCCACGCCCAGGATGTTCTCCCGCACGTCGCTGCCCAGCATACCGGTCAACGCTTTCTTGACGTCTTCGATGATGTCGTAGATCACGTTGTAGTAACGCATATCCAGGCCTTCCTGCTCGACGATCTTGCGAGCGCCGGCATCGGCACGCACGTTGAAACCGAACAGTACAGCGTTGGAGGCCAGTGCCAGGTTGGCATCGGATTCGGTGATACCACCGACACCGCCGCCGACCACACGCACTTGCACTTCGTCGTTACCCAGGCCATTCAAGGCGCCGTTCAACGCTTCGAGCGAACCACGGACGTCGGATTTGAGGACGATGTTGAGCGTCTTCTTCTCTTCCTGCCCCATGTTCTCGAAGATGTTTTCCAGCTTGCCGGCGTGAGCGCGAGCCAGTTTGACTTCGCGGAACTTGCCTTGACGGAACAAAGCCACTTCACGGGCTTTCTTCTCGTCAGCCACAACGCTCATCTCGTCGCCAGCATCCGGGGTGCCGTCCAGGCCGAGGATCTCGACCGGGATAGCCGGACCGGCTTCCTTGATGGACTTGCCGTTCTCGTCGAGCATGGCGCGCACGCGGCCATAGTTCGAGCCGACCAGCACCATGTCGCCTTGACGCAGGGTACCGTCCTGGACCAGGACGGTCGCCACCGGGCCACGGCCCTTGTCGAGACGGGACTCAACGACCACACCACGGCCAGGAGCCGAAGGCGTAGCGGTGAGTTCCAGAACCTCGGCCTGCAACAGAACGGCTTCGAGCAGTTCGTCGACGCCGGTACCCATCTTCGCCGAGACCGGAACGAATGGAGTGTCGCCACCCCACTCTTCGGAGGTCACGCCGTGGACCGACAGTTCGCTACGGATGCGATCAAGATCGGCGCCCGGCTTGTCGATCTTGTTCACCGCAACCACCAGCGGCACGCCAGCTGCCTGGGCATGCTGAACGGCTTCGATGGTTTGCGGCATGACGCCGTCGTCCGCTGCAACCACCAGGATCACGATGTCGGTCGCCTTGGCACCACGGGCACGCATCGCGGTAAACGCGGCGTGACCCGGGGTGTCGAGGAACGTCACCATGCCGCGGTCGGTTTCAACGTGGTAGGCGCCGATGTGCTGGGTAATACCGCCAGCCTCACCTGCTGCTACCTTCGCACGACGGATATAGTCGAGCAGGGAGGTCTTACCGTGGTCGACGTGGCCCATGACGGTCACGACCGGTGCACGGGAGACCGCCTCACCTTCAAACTTCAGGGACTCGGCCAGGGAATCTTCCAAGGCGGTGTCGCTGACCAGGGTCACTTTGTGGCCCAGCTCTTCAGCAACCAGTTGGGCAGTTTCCTGGTCCAGTACCTGGTTGATGGTGGCTGGCGTACCCAGCTTGAACATGAACTTGATGATTTCAGCAGCCTTGACCGACATCTGCTGGGCCAGATCGCCCACAGTGATGGTTTCGCCGATCTTCACTTCACGCACGACAGGGCCGGTAGGGCTCTGGAAACCGTGGGCGTTGCGTTTCTTCAGCTTGGCCTTGCCGCGACCGCCGCGACGGAAGCCATCGCTTTCCTCGTCGGTGGTACGTGGCGCAACACGAGGTGCTGGTGCCTTTTCCTTGACCGATGCACGATGAGGCGCGTTCTTGCGCTCGCCATCGCCACTTCCACGACGGTTGTCGTCGGCACGTGGCTTGTCTGGACGACGCTGTTCATCGCGCTTACGGGTATCGGCCGGAGCCGGCGCCGGTGCCACGACGGGCACCGCTTCGCGCACAGGTTCGGCGACCGGGGCAACAGCCTCGACGGCTTCTACCGGAGCGGTTTGCGCAGCAGCAGGCTGGCGGCGCGCTTCTTCTTCGGCGCGACGCTTGGCTTCTTCTTCAGCCTTCTGACGAGCAGCATTTTCTACTGCGCGACGTTCTTCCTGTTCGCGTTTGCGCTCGGCTTCGATTTCTTCCGGGCTGCGTTGTACGAAGACTTTCTTCTTGCGTACTTCAACGCTGATGCTTTTGCTACCGGCAACACGCAGGGTGCTGGTGGTTTTACGCTGCAGAGTGATCTTGCGCGGTTCTTCCACTTTAGCCTTGTGACTGCTCTTCAAGTGAGTCAGCAGGGACTGCTTCTCACTGTCGGTCACATGTTCCTCGGCGGCGGTGTGCGGCAGACCTGCCTCACGCATCTGCTGCAACAGGCGCTCTACCGGTGTTTTGACCTCATCGGCCAGTTGTTTCACCGTGACTTGCGTCATGCACTTCTCTCCTCAGGCCGCGCCTAATTACTCGAACCAGTGGGCTCGGGCGGCCATGATCAACTTGCCGGCACGATCATCGTCAATGCCGTCGATGTCGAGCAGATCGTCAATAGACTGCTCGGCCAGGTCTTCGCGGGTAATTACGCCGCGCACCGCCAGTTCCATCGCCAAATCCTTGTCCATGCCCTCAAGCGAGAGCAGGTCTTCGGCCGGATGGGCGTCTGCCAGCTTTTCCTCAGTAGCGATGGCTTTGGTCAACAAACGATCCTTGGCCCGAGCGCGAAGCTCGTTGACGATTTCCTCGTCAAAGCCGTCGATGTTGAGCATTTCCTCCACCGGTACGTAGGCAATCTCTTCCAGGCTGGTAAAGCCTTCATCCACCAGCACCTGCGCCAGTTCTTCATCGACTTCAAGCTCTTCGATGAAGTTGCGCAGGATATCGCCGGTTTCAGCTTGCTGTTTAGCCTGGATGTCCGATTCGGTCATCACGTTCAGGGTCCAGCCAGTCAATTGGCTGGCCAGACGCACGTTCTGACCACCGCGACCGATGGCCTGAGCCAGATTGTCTGCGCCAACGGCGATGTCCATGGCGTGGGCATCTTCGTCGACGATAATTGCCGCCACTTCAGCAGGCGACATGGCATTGATCACGAACTGAGCCGGGTTGTCGTCCCACAGGACGATGTCCACGCGCTCGCCGCCCAACTCGCCGGATACGGCCTGGACACGCGAACCACGCATGCCGATGCAGGCACCTTGCGGGTCGATGCGCTTGTCCTTGGAGCGGACCGCGATCTTGGCACGCGAACCCGGATCACGGGAGGCGGCCATGACTTCGATCAGGCCTTCAGCAATTTCCGGCACTTCGATGCGGAACAACTCGATCAGCATTTCCGGCGCTGTACGCGACAGGATCAGCTGCGGGCCCCGATTCTCGGTGCGGATTTCCTTGAGCAGCGCACGCAAACGCACGCCAACCCGGAAAGTTTCGCGAGAGATGATGTCTTCGCGAGCCAGCAACGCTTCGGCGTTGTTGCCCAGGTCGACGATCACGTTGTCGCGGGTGACCTTTTTCACGGTGCCGGAGATGATTTCCCCCAGGCGCTCGCGATAAGCGTCGACCACTTGTGCACGCTCGGCTTCGCGAACTTTCTGCACGATGACCTGCTTGGCAGTCTGTGCAGCGATGCGACCGAACTCAATGGATTCGATTTTTTCTTCGACGACATCACCGACCTTGGCGCCCGGATGCGTTTCTGCAACCTTGCTTGGCCAGGTTTCGATAGCCGGATCGTCCAGGTCGGCTTCCTCGACGACCGTCCAGCGACGGAAAGTCTCGTAGGCACCCGTGTGGCGATTGATCTCCACACGCAAATCAACTTCGTCTTCGAACCGCTTCTTGGTAGCAGTGGCCAGAGCCAGCTCCAGCGCTTCAAAAATAACGTTAGCCGGTACGCCCTTTTCATTGGATACCGACTCAACAACCAGCAGTACTTCTTTGCTCATCGTACGCCTCGCCTTTCGCAAGCCATTGGATCCGCGGGATCCGCAGTATCTGGCACGTATCAGTCAAAACTGGGAATAATGTTGGCCTTGTCGATCATATCGATCGGCAACAGGAACTCATGGTCATCTACCTGCACCACGACGTCCTGCTCTTCTACACCGCGCAGAAGGCCATGGAAGTTGCGTCGACCTTCGAAAGGCGAGCGCAGCTTGATCTTCACTTGTTCACCGGCAAACAAAGCGAACTGTTCAAGTGTGAACAGGGGGCGCTCCATGCCAGGCGAGGAAACTTCAAGGGTGTATTCGGAGGTGATTGGATCTTCGACATCCAGTACACCGCTGATCTGACGGCTGACGATGGCGCAATCGTCCACCAGCACGCCGCCTTCCTTATCGATATAAACGCGCAACAGTGAGTGGCGACCTTGAGCCGAAAACTCAATACCCCAGCATTCATAGCCAAGGGCCACGACCACCGGGGCCAACAAGGCCTGCAACTGTTCTAGCTTGCTCGACACCTGAACCCCCTCGTGCATGTTTGTGCATGCTGTGCAAATAAAAAAAAATGGGCGAATCGCCCATCCCTGAAACGCCGTCGAATAGCGGCGTTATAAAGTGTCCAGCTAACAAAAAGCCCCTTGGAAGGGGCCCCTGAAACTGGTTGCGGGAGCCGGATTTGAACCGACGACCTTCGGGTTATGAGCCCGACGAGCTACCAGACTGCTCCATCCCGCGACAAAGCTGGGGCGGAAGTATACGACCGATCCTTTACAGGGTCAATGTAACCCTTCCACCTACAAGAAAGCCCGCAATCGCGGGCTCTCCTGATAATTGGTACCGAGAAGGGGACTCGAACCCCTACACCCTATGGGCACAACCACCTCAAGGTTGCGTGTCTACCAATTCCACCACCTCGGCAATACAGCGTTTGAAACCTTCTTACTTCTGCTCTTGAGCTGGAGGCACGTCAGTCGCCGGGTTGGCCGACTTTTGCTCTTGAAGCACCGGGACATCATCAGAAGCCGGTTGTTGCTTGGGCGCTTCCAGTACCGCTGGGTTTGGCAAACCTACTTGAGTCAGCTCGTGAGCTTTCTCTTTAGCAAAGTAACCTAACCCTAAGCTGGTCATGAAGAAACCGGCGGCAAGTATAGCAGTAAACTTACTAAGAAAGGTAGAGGAACCTTGGCTTCCGAACACAGTATTTGAAGCACCTGCACCGAAAGACGCACCAGCATCCGCACCTTTACCCTGCTGCAGCAATACGAGAGCAACTACGCCCAGTGCACCCAGCAGATGAAAAACGACTACGACTGTTTCCAGCATTTTTTCAGTTTCCCGCGGCGCGACAGATCGCACCGAACTCATCTGCATTCAGGGACGCTCCACCAATGAGCCCCCCATCGATATCCGGCATGCCGAACAGTTCGGCCGCATTGGCCGCCTTCACGCTGCCGCCGTATAGAAGCCGCACACCTCGTGCCACTTCAGAATTCTCTTCCGCCAACTGCGCGCGGATGGCTGCGTGCACATCCTGCGCCTGTTGCGGCGAAGCAGTCAGCCCGGTACCAATGGCCCAGACCGGCTCGTAGGCAATGACTGCCTTTGCAAAAGCACCGACACCCAGGTCTTCGATGATGCTGCCGAGCTGACGCCCGACAACCTCGAGGGTCTTGCCGGCTTCACGCTGCGCGAGGGTTTCCCCTACACACAACACCGGAATCAGACCACAGGCCTGGGCCGCAGCAAACTTGCGGATCAAGGTCTTGTCCTGCTCGCCCATGATCTGGCGACGCTCGGAATGTCCAACCAGGACCAGGGAGCAACCTGCATCCACCAACTGACTCGGTGCAATCTCACCGGTCAACGCACCTTGCATGGATTCCACCGCAGAGTTCTGCGCGCCGACCGAAATCGACTTGCCTTTCAAGCCATCAATCACTTGATTGATATACAAGCAAGGCGGGAATACCGCGACGTCAACACCGCTTGGCAAGGCCAGATGACGAAGGCCATTGATCAGCTCAGCGACGCTGGCGCGGGTACCGTGCATCTTCCAGTTACCAGCTACCATAGGGCGACGCATGCTGTACCTCGTCGGTCAAAGTGGGCGCAGATGTTACCCAACCGATTCATGACTGGCAAGCCGAATTCAGGCAGAAACTTCAGTAACCAGTTTTGCCAGCTCTTCGGCATAACCGCGAACTTGCGCTTCGTCCTCGCCTTCGACCATGACACGCACCAAAGGCTCTGTGCCGGACTTGCGCAACAACACGCGCCCACGCCCCGCCATCGCCGCTGTCACACGTTCGCTAGCCTGCTTGACCTGCGCATGTTCGAGAGGGTTTACACCGCCGCCGAAACGCACGTTGATCAACACTTGCGGGCATTTACGCAATGCCTGGCGCGACTGTGCGAGCCCTTCGTTGCGCGCCTTGAGCGCCATCAGCACCTGCAGGGCCGCAATGATCGCATCACCGGTGGTGGTATGGTCGAAGCACACGATGTGGCCGGAGTTCTCGCCCCCGATCACCCAGTTGCGCTCCAGCAACTCCGAAATCACGTAGCGGTCGCCGACGTTGGCCCGCACGAACGGGATATCCAGGTCCGCCAGGGCCAGTTCAAGCCCGAGGTTGCTCATCAAGGTACCGACCACGCCGCCCTGCAGCTTGCCGCGCCCATGCAGGTCACGAGCGATGATGAACAGCAGTTCGTCACCATCGACGACCGTACCGGTGTGGTCGACCATCAGGACCCGATCACCGTCGCCATCGAAGGCGATGCCGAGATCGGCCTGCTCGGCCAGCACTGCAGCCTGCAACGCCTCGGTATGGGTGGAACCACAGTTGTGGTTGATGTTCAGGCCATTAGGCTGGGCGGAAAGCACCACCACATCGGCACCCAACTCGCGAAAGACGCTTGGCGCGACTTTATAGGTGGCGCCGTGAGCACAATCGACAACAATTTTCAGGCCGGAAAAGCTGGTACCGGTCGGCACGCTGCCTTTGCAGAACTCGATGTAGCGACCCGAGGCATCGTTGATCCGCGACACCTTGCCGATCTTGCTCGACTCGACCACGGTCATCGGCGCGTCCAGCAGTTCTTCGATCATCAGCTCGATGTCATCCGGCAGCTTGGTACCCTGGCCGGAAAAGAACTTGATGCCGTTGTCATCGTGGGGGTTGTGCGAGGCACTGATCACGATGCCCGCCTGGGCCTGGAACGTACGGGTCAGGTAGGCGATGGCCGGGGTCGGCATCGGGCCCAGCAGCATCACATCGGCGCCCGCCGACGTCAGACCGGCCTCGAGCGCCGATTCGAACATGTAGCCGGAAATTCGCGTGTCCTTGCCGACCAGCACCTTGCAGGCGCCCATCTTGCGGAATGCCATGCCCGCCGCCCAGCCAAGCTTGAGCATGAAATCAGGGGTAATAGGGTATTCGCCGACCCGACCACGAATACCGTCGGTGCCAAAGTATTTCTTGCTCATAAGTGCTCCGTCATTCTTATTCGGCTGAATCCACAGCTGCGATCATCCGCACGACATCCATCGTTTCGGCTACATCGTGCACGCGCAATATGCGTGCACCTTTGGCAAGGGCCAAGGCCGCAAGGGCGAGACCACCATACAGGCGCTCTCCCACCGGCCGACCCAGGGCATTGCCTATCATGCTCTTTCGCGAGACCCCAACCAACAGGGGCCGCCCCAGGGCGTGCAAGGCTTCCATATGCTTGAACAGGCTCAGGTTGTGCGCCAAGGTCTTGGCAAAACCGAACCCGGGATCAAGGATGATCCGCTCGGGGGGAATGCCCACGGCAGCACATTGATCCAGGCGCGCCGCCAGGAACTCACCCACCTCCCTGGTCACATCATCATAGTGCGGGTCGTTCTGCATGGTCCCCGGCTCGCCGAGCATATGCATCAGGCATACCGGCAACCCGGTGGCCGCCGCGGCGTCCAGGGCACCATCGCGCTGCAAGGACCGAACATCGTTGATCAGGCCCGCTCCCAGTCGCGCAGTCTCGCGCATGACCGCAGGCGTGGACGTATCGACCGAGATAATGACATCGAGTTCGCGATGGATGCGCTCGACAATCGGCGCCACCCGCTCCAGCTCTTCGATGGGCGAAACCGCGCGCGCACCCGGCCGGGTCGATTCCCCCCCCACATCGATCAGTGTCGCGCCAGCGGCCACCATGGCCTCGGCATGCCGCAGCGCAGCATCGAGCTGGCTGAATCGACCACCATCGGAAAAGGAATCAGGCGTGACATTGAGAATGCCCATGACATGTGCATGGGCCAAATCAAGAACCCGGTTGCCGCAAGGCAACCGGGTCGAGGACTGAACAGAAGTCATTTCAAGCCTTAGACATCAGCGGCGGGACCGCCAATCGGTGTTTCCGGACGCTCACCCTGCACCGCCGGAGGCGTACCGGAGGTACCGGTACCACCGCCCGACCAGTCACGAGGCTCGCGAGGCTCGCGACCCGCCATGATGTCGTCGATCTGCTCAGCATCGATGGTTTCGTACTTCATCAGGGCATCAGCCATGGCATCGAGCTTGTCACGATTGTCCGTGAGGATCTGCCGGGCAGTGCCATAGCACTGGTCGATGATGCTACGCACCTCGGAGTCGATCAGCTTGGCCGTCTCGCCGGAGAAGCTTGCATGCTGGCCAGTGCCACCACGACCGAGGAACACTTCCCCTTCTTCTTCGGCATACATCAGCGGCCCCAGCTTCTCGGACAGGCCCCACTTGGTGACCATGTTCCGAGCGATCTGACTGGCGCGCATGATGTCGTTGGATGCACCCGTGGTCACACCGTCGAAGCCCAACGTCATCTCTTCAGCGATACGACCGCCGTACAACGAACAGATCTGGCTGATCAATGCACGCTTGGACAGGCTGTAGCGATCCTCTTCCGGCAGGAACATGGTCACGCCCAGGGCACGACCGCGCGGGATGATCGAGACCTTGTAGACCGGATCATGCTCAGGCACGACACGACCAACGATCGCGTGACCCGCCTCGTGATACGCGGTGTTCTGCTTTTCTTTCTCCGACATGACCATGGATTTGCGCTCCGCGCCCATCATGATCTTGTCCTTGGCCAGCTCGAATTCCTTCATTTCCACGACGCGCTTGCCGGTACGAGCGGCGAACAGCGACGCTTCGTTGACCAGGTTCGCCAGGTCGGCACCGGAAAAGCCCGGCGTGCCACGCGCGATGACGGCCGGAGCGACGTCGTCGCCCATCGGCACCTTGCGCATATGGACCTTGAGGATCTGCTCGCGACCACGAATATCCGGCAGTCCCACCACGACCTGGCGGTCGAAACGACCTGGACGCAACAGCGCAGGGTCGAGCACGTCAGGACGGTTGGTGGCGGCGATCACAATGATGCCGTCGTTCATTTCGAAACCGTCCATCTCGACCAGCAACTGGTTGAGGGTCTGTTCGCGCTCGTCGTGACCGCCACCCATGCCGGCGCCACGATGGCGACCAACGGCGTCGATTTCGTCGATGAAGATGATGCACGGTGCGTGTTTCTTGGCCTGCTCGAACATGTCGCGAACACGGCTGGCGCCCACGCCGACGAACATTTCGACGAAGTCGGAACCGGAAATCGTGAAGAACGGCACCTTGGCTTCACCGGCAATCGCCTTGGCCAGCAAGGTTTTACCGGTCCCTGGCGGGCCTACCATCAGCACGCCGCGGGGAATACGACCACCCAGGCGCTGGAACTTGCCCGGATCGCGCAGGAACTCGACCAGTTCGCCCACTTCTTCCTTGGCTTCGTCGCAGCCTGCGACGTCGGCCAGGGTGGTTTTCACCTGGTCTTCGGAAAGTAGCCGGGCCTTGCTCTTGCCAAAGCTCATCGGCCCGCCCTTGCCACCGCCGCCGCCCTGCATCTGGCGCATGAAGAACATGAACACGGCGATGATCACCAGGATCGGGAAGCTGGCCACCAGGAGCTGGGTCCAGATGCTTTGCTGCTCGGGCTGCTTGCCTTCGACCACGACATGGTTGTCCACCAGGTCGCCAATCAGGCCGTTGTCCTGGATTGCCGGACGAATGGTTTTGAAGCTGTCACCATCGGTGCGCTTGCCGGTAATCACATAGCCATCAACGGCTACGCGCTCGACCTTGCCATCCTTGACCTGCTGGATGAAGTCGGAATAGTTGAGGGTCTGCGGCTCGTTAGGGCTGGAGAAGTTGTTCATCACGGTCACCAGGACAGCGGCGATGATCAACCACAGGATCAGATTCTTTGCCATATCGTTCAATTAACTACCCTCTGAAGCAAGCTCCGCTACTGGCGCGCGCTTCGCATGATATTCACCGGCCTAACTTACTACATTACCTACGACTCTGGCAGGCGCCGTCTGTAACCCTTTGTGAAACTTTGACCGCATAATTTTGATTACGCGGCTTTTTCAATGCGAGACAAAAAAAACTATCGCCCCGCTCAAAGACGCTCATCACTGGCCGCGCCTTCGACACCGCGAAAGCCCCGTGCCAGCAGATACTGCTCGCGAGAACGGTCACGGGACGACAATGGCTTGCGCATCTGCACCTTGTCGAACAACTTGCGGATGCCCTTGTGGTATTCGTCGAAGCCTTCACCCTGGAAGACCTTGATCAGAAAATCACCGCCTGGACGCAAAACCCGCCCGGCAAGATCCAGGGCCAGCTCGCTGAGGAACATGGCACGAGGCATGTCGACAGCCGCTAATCCACTCATATTGGGGGCCATATCGGAAATCACAAGGTCAACTTGCGTATTTCCGACGGCTTCCAGGATTTTCGCCAGTACGGCGTCTTCCGTGAAATCGCCCTGGATAAAGGTCACATCAGGGATGCTGTCCATTTCCAGGATGTCGGAAGCGATCAAGCGGCCCTGGCCACCAATCAGACGACTGGTAACCTGGGACCAGCCGCCCGGCGCCGCGCCGAGGTCGATCACGGTCATGCCTGGACGGATCAGGCGATCCTTTTCCTGGATCTCCAGCAATTTATAGCTGGCACGAGAGCGATAGCCGTCTTTTTGCGCCATTTTGACGTACGGATCGTTGAAATGCTCTCTGAGCCAGTTCTGGCTAGTCTTGGAACGGGCCACGGGCCACCTCTAAAAAATAAAACGGGTCGTGATTAAGTGGGCGGTCCCGGACTTGCTCGGGTAAACTGGCCGCCGCTTTTTACAAGATCAGACGCAGGGGTCAGATTATGCCGCTCACTCAAGAGCAGAAGAAACAATACAAATCCATTGGCCACCATCTGAAACCGGTTTTGACTGTGGCTGACAACGGTTTGACTGAAGGTGTACTCGCCGAACTGGAACGCGCCCTGGGCGATCACGAGCTGATCAAGATCAAGCTCAACATCCTCGATCGCGAAGCCCGCCTGGCTGCCGTTGCCGAATTGTGCAAGACCGGCAAGGCAGACCTGGTGCAGGTCATCGGCAAGATGGCGCTGATTTATCGCAAGAATTTCAGCGTCAACAAGCAACTGTCGAACGTTCACCGTTTCAAGTGACGCCAAGGGTCAAGGGTGTGCTTCGCACACCCTGCCGCTCCACCCCGGAACCGGCTGCAAGACCAGCACCAGACCGGAAAAACCCAGCACCAGGTAACTGAATACCTGCCACTGGCTCGCATCCGGCCAGCCGAGATGCACGGCAAAGAACATCCCGCACGCGTACAACGACATGAGCAGCAATTGCCCACGAATGTCGCGCCATAGGCTGGCAAGGCCTTCGGCCTGAACCAGCACCAATGCCTGAAACATCACGCACGCCGCGGAAAAACCCACCAGCAGCGCCGTGAGCATGCCTGCGATTTCATCGATGAGCAGCGGTGCCAGGCCCACTCGACCCAGCACCGGCAGCAAACCGATGTGCAACAACCAGACACCGCCCACCCACAACATCTGGGTGAGCTGCCAGATCATGGCGCCCGCTCGCAGCGGGCGCCTTCGTTCAGATGTGACGGACTTCGACAATCTCATACTCGATGACACCACCCGGTGTCTTCACCGCCACCACATCGCCCTCTTCCTTGGCAATCAAGGCACGAGCAATGGGTGAACCGACGGAAATCTTGCCGAGCTTGATGTCTGCCTCGTCCTCGCCAACGATCTGGTAAGTCACGCTTTCATTCGTCTCGACGTTGGCGATTTCCACCGTGGTGCCGAAAATCACTTTGCCGGTATGTGGAATCGTCGTGACATCGATGATCACCGCATTCTGCATGCGGCCTTCGATGTCTCGGACACGCGCCTCGACCATCCCCTGCTCCTCTCGGGCAGCGTGGTATTCGGCGTTTTCCTTGAGATCGCCCAGCTCACGCGCTTCACCGATAGCCTGGCTCAAGCGCGGGCGCTCGACCTTGGTCAGGAAAGCGTGTTCTTCTTCCAGGGCCTTCGCGCCCTGAACAGTCATCGGGTACTTGGTTATGCTCATGCCTTCAATCCTGCATGTAGATCCTGCAAGCGACGTACGGTCTTCTCGGGACCGAACTTGAGCGCTTCGCAGATCGCTTCGCCTGCCGCAATAGTCGTGGTGCAGTAGATCTTGTGCTGCAGCGCATTGCGACGAATGGAGTAGGAATCGGCGATCGATTGACGACCCTCGGTGGTGTTGATGATCAGCGTGACTTCGTCATTCTTGATCATGTCGACCACGTGCGGACGCCCTTCGGTCACCTTGTTCACGCGGCGCACTTTCAGGCCCGCGGCTTCGATCAGCCTGGCAGTACCGGCAGTGGCGACCACTTCGAAGCCCAAGTTGATCAGATCACGGGCCACGCCTGCAACCAGTGGCTTGTCGTCATCACGCACACTGATGAACGCCGTGCCGCCAGTCGGCAGCACTTCGCTGGCGCCCATCTGGGCCTTGGCAAACGCCTCACCGAAGGTATCGCCCACGCCCATCACTTCACCGGTGGACTTCATTTCCGGGCCGAGGATCGGGTCCACGCCAGGGAACTTGGCGAACGGGAACACCGCCTCTTTCACGCTGTAGAAGTTCGGAATGATTTCTTTGGTGAAGTTCAGCTCTTTCAGGGTTTTGCCGGCCATGACTCGCGCCGCGATCATCGCCAGGGAAACGCCGATGCACTTGGAGACGAACGGCACGGTCCGGGAAGCGCGCGGGTTGACTTCGATGACGTAGATGTCTTCGCCCTGCAAGGCCAGTTGCACGTTCATCAGGCCGACGACGCCCAGCTCCAGGGCCATTTTCTTGACCTGCTCGCGCATTTCGTCCTGGATGTGCGCCGGCAACGAGTAAGGCGGCAGCGAACAGGCGGAGTCACCGGAGTGAACACCGGCCTGTTCGATGTGCTGCATGATCGCGCCGATCACCACATCCTTGCCGTCGCTGACCGCATCCACGTCCATTTCGATGGCGCAGTTGAGGAAGTGGTCCAGCAGCACCGGGCTGTCGTTGGACACCTGGACCGCTTCGCGCAGGTAGCGCTTGAGTTCGTCTTCCTGATAGACGATTTCCATCGCACGACCGCCCAGTACATAGGACGGACGCACCACCAGTGGGTAACCGATCTTGGCGGCGGCACGAATCGCTTCGTCTTCGCTGCGCACGGTGGCGTTTGGCGGCTGGCGCAGGTTCAGGCGCTCGACCATCTGCTGGAAGCGCTCACGGTCTTCGGCGCGGTCGATCGCATCCGGGCTGGTACCGATGATCGGCACGCCGGCGGCTTCCAGGGCACGGGCCAGTTTCAACGGAGTCTGGCCGCCGTACTGGACGATCACGCCTTTTGGTTTCTCGACACGGACGATTTCCAGCACGTCCTCCAGGGTCACCGGCTCGAAGTACAGGCGATCGGAGGTGTCGTAGTCGGTGGACACGGTTTCCGGGTTGCAGTTGACCATGATGGTCTCGTAACCGTCGTCGCGCAGGGCCAGTGCCGCGTGTACGCAGCAGTAGTCGAACTCGATGCCCTGGCCGATCCGGTTAGGCCCGCCACCCAGGATCATGATCTTGTCCCGGGTCGATGGCGCGGCTTCGCACTCTTCTTCGTACGTGGAGTACAGGTAGGCGGTATCGGTGGCGAACTCGGCTGCGCAGGTGTCGACGCGCTTGTAGACCGGGAACACTTCCAGCTTGTGGCGATGGGTGCGCAGGCTCTTCTCGGTCACACCCAGCAGCTTGGCCAGGCGCATGTCGGAGAAACCTTTGCGCTTGAGGCGGAACATCGTGTCGCGATCGATGCTGGACATGCCCAGGGTCTTGACCTTCTCTTCTTCCTTGATCAGATCTTCGATCTGCACCAGGAACCAAGGGTCGATCATGTTCATGCCGAAGATCTGCTCGACGGTCATGCCGGCGCGGAAGGCATCGGCCACGTACCAGATGCGCTCGGCACCCGGCACGGTCAGCTCGCGCTTGAGCACGCTCATGCTTTCCGGGTCGTTCAGGTCCAGCTTCGGATCCAGGCCACAGACACCCACTTCCAGGCCGCGCAGGGCTTTCTGCAGGGACTCCTGGAAGGTCCGGCCGATGGCCATGACTTCACCGACCGACTTCATCTGGGTGGTCAGGCGGGCATCGGCCTTGGCGAACTTCTCGAAGGCGAAGCGCGGCAGCTTGGTCACGACGTAGTCGATGGACGGTTCGAAGGACGCCGGGGTCTTGCCACCGGTGATGTCGTTCGACAGCTCGTCCAGGGTGTAGCCCACGGCCAGCTTGGCGGCGACCTTGGCAATCGGGAAACCGGTGGCCTTGGACGCCAGGGCCGACGAACGGGAGACCCGCGGGTTCATCTCGATGACCACCATGCGACCGGTGTTCGGGCAGATGCCGAACTGGACGTTGGAGCCGCCGGTTTCCACGCCGATCTCGCGCAGTACCGCCAGGGAGGCGTTACGCAGGATCTGGTATTCCTTATCGGTCAGGGTCTGGGCCGGTGCGACGGTGATCGAGTCACCGGTGTGCACGCCCATCGGGTCGAAGTTCTCGATGGAGCAGACGATGATGCAGTTGTCCTTTTTGTCGCGGACAACTTCCATTTCGTATTCTTTCCAGCCGATCAGGGATTCGTCGATCAGCAGTTCCTTGGTCGGCGACAAGTCGAGGCCACGGGCGCAGATTTCTTCGAATTCTTCCCGGTTGTAGGCGATGCCACCGCCGGTGCCGCCCATGGTGAAGGACGGACGGATGATGCATGGGAAGCCGAGGCGTTCCAGGACGGCGTTGGCCTCTTCCATGCTGTGGGCGATGCCCGAGCGCGGGCAGTCCAGGCCGATGGATTTCATCGCCTTGTCGAAGCGCGAACGGTCTTCGGCCTTGTCGATGGTATCGGCGTTGGCGCCGATCATTTCCACACCGAACTTCTCCAGGACACCTTCGCGCTCCAGGTCCAGGGCGCAGTTGAGCGCGGTCTGGCCACCCATGGTCGGCAGCAGCGCGTCCGGGCGCTCCTTCTCGATGATCTTGGCAACGGTCTGCCACTTGATCGGCTCGATGTAGGTGGCGTCGGCCATGGCCGGGTCGGTCATGATGGTGGCCGGGTTGGAGTTCACCAGGATGACGCGGTAGCCCTCTTCGCGCAGGGCTTTACAGGCCTGGGCGCCGGAGTAGTCGAATTCGCAGGCCTGGCCGATCACGATCGGGCCAGCGCCGAGAATCAGGATGCTTTTTATGTCTGTACGTTTTGGCATGGGTTTGTCACTCAAATCCGCAGGTCAGTCGGCTAGGCCGTCGAACAATCTTTGAAGCGCCCGAAGGGGCCGCCACACTCGGGGCCGCCCTCGGGCTTCACGCGGTCAGCGTCGCTTGGCCATCTCGTTGATGAAGCGATCGAACAGCGGCGCCACATCGTTCGGGCCCGGGCTCGCTTCAGGGTGGCCCTGGAAGCTGAACGCGCTCTTGTCGGTACGCTCGATACCTTGCAGCGTGCCGTCGAACAGCGACTTGTGAATCGCACGCACGTTGGCCGGCAGGGTCGCCTCATCCACCGCAAAACCGTGGTTCTGGCTGGTGATCATCACCACACCGGTATCCAGGTCCTGCACCGGGTGGTTGGCACCGTGGTGGCCGTGGCCCATTTTCAAGGTCTTGGCGCCCGAAGCGAGAGCCAGCAACTGGTGACCGAGGCAGATACCGAACACCGGGATTTCGGTTTCCAGCACGTCCTTGATCGCCTGGATCGCGTAGTCGCACGGCTCCGGGTCACCCGGGCCGTTGGACAGGAACACGCCGTCGGGCTTGAGGGCCAGGACATCGGCGGCCGGGGTCTGGGCCGGTACCACAGTGACGCGGCAGCCACGCTCGACCAGCATGCGCAGGATGTTCAGCTTGACGCCGTAGTCGTACGCCACCACGTGGTAGGGCAACTCGGAAGCCTCGATCGTCGCGTGACTGTTGGTCTTCAAGTCCCAGACCGTGGAGCGCCATTCGTATTGTTTCTGGGTGCTGACGACTTTCGCCAGGTCCATGCCCTTGAGGCCAGGGAAGCCCTGGGCAGCGGCAATGGCGGCTTCTTCGGAAATGTTGTCGCCAGCCATGATGCAGCCGTTCTGCGCGCCTTTTTCCCGAAGAATGCGGGTCAGGCGGCGAGTGTCGATACCGGCGATCGCCACGACGTTGTTGGCTTTCAGGTAATCGGACAGGGACATCGTGTTACGCCAGTTGCTCGCTACCAGCGGCAAGTCACGGATGACCAGGCCGGCGGACCAGACACGATCGGACTCGGCGTCTTCCGGCGTGGTGCCGGTGTTGCCGATGTGCGGGTAAGTCAGGGTAACGATTTGCTGGGCGTAGGAAGGATCGGTAAGAATTTCCTGATAGCCGGTCATTGCGGTGTTAAACACCACCTCACCAACGGTCTGACCGTCGGCTCCAATGGCTTCGCCGCGAAAAATGCTGCCATCAGCAAGGGCGAGTATGGCTGGCTTAGTCAAGAAGACCTCCCGTAAATAAAGCCTGAAAGGGCGATCGCAGGTTGTAAAAAAGCGGAGTGACGTATGGACACGTCACCCCGCTTGTTCACTGAATTATTCTGCGCGCTTTTAGTGGACACACTAAAGCTGTAGCTTACAGAAAAAGGCTTTTTTGGTCCACCGCTAATGAGCCTTAAAGGCAGGGGAATGCGACAGGCCGTCGCGAAGCGGTGTAGAACGGGGCGCAGTATAACCTGAACCCCGCCTTCAATGGCATCAACGCAGGTCGAGAACGTCCTGCATGTCGTACAAGCCTGGCTCGCGGCCATCCAGCCACAACGCGGCACGCACGGCGCCCTTGGCGAAGGTCATCCGGCTGGAGGCCTTGTGGGTGATTTCCAGGCGCTCGCCTTCAGTGGCGAACAACACCGTGTGATCACCTACCACATCACCACCGCGCACAGTGGCGAAACCGATGGTGTCGCGCTCACGGGCACCGGTATGCCCTTCACGCCCATACACGGCGACTTTCTGCAGATCACGCCCCAACGCATCGGCAATCACTTCACCCATGCGCAAGGCCGTTCCCGAAGGTGCGTCGATCTTGTGCCGGTGATGCGCTTCGATGATTTCGATATCGGCATCGTCGCCCAAGACCCGGGCCGCCATGTCCAGCAGCTTCAGCGACAGGTTCACGCCCACGCTGAAGTTCGCCGCGAACACGATTGCGATGTCGTTGCCCGCCTCGGCCAGCAGTTGCTTTTGCGCAGCATCCAGCCCCGTGGTGCCAATCACCATGGCCTTGCCATGCTTGCGGCAGATCGCGAGGTTTTTCAGCATCACGTCCGGCAGGGTGAAGTCGATCAGCACATCGAACTCGTCAAGCACCTTCTCCAGGCCACCGGACATCGGCACGCCGATACGCCCCAGCGAAGCCAGCTCGCCAGCATCGGCGCCCACCAACGTACTGTCGGGCCGAACGATGGCCGCCGTCAGACCGGAGAGCGGCGAGCGCTGCTGCACCGCCTCGACCAGCGCCTTGCCCATGCGCCCCGCAGCGCCCATCACAGCTATACGTCGCATGCGAACTCCTTAAAGGTCGCCGAAGAAGCGCTTCACACCTTCGAACCAACCGGTGGTTTTCGGGGAGTGACTGTTGTCATCCGCCAGCGTGCCGCGGAACTCTTCCAACAGTTCACGCTGACGCCGACTCAGGTTGACCGGTGTCTCCACCGCCACACGGCACATCAGGTCGCCCGCACCACCGCCACGCACTGGCGCGACGCCTTTGCCACGAATCCGGAATTGTTTGCCGGTCTGCGTGCCCTCAGGAATTTTCAGCTTGACGCGACCGTCGAGGGTCGGGATCTCGAGCTCGCCACCCAAGGCCGCGTCGACGAAGCTGATCGGCACTTCGCAGAACAGGTGCTTGCCGTCGCGCTGGAAAATCGCATGCTCGCGCACGTTGATGACCACATACAGGTCGCCGGTCGGACCACCCTGGGCACCCGCCTCGCCTTCGCCGGACAGGCGAATGCGGTCACCGGTGTCGACACCGGCCGGCACTTTGACCGACAGCGTCTTGTACTCTTCGACACGCCCTTCGCCATGGCAGGAGTCGCACGGGTCGGAGATGATCTTGCCTTGGCCATGGCAACGCGGGCAGGTCTGCTGGACCGAGAAGAAGCCCTGCTGCATGCGAACCTGGCCGATGCCGCCGCAAGTCGGGCAGGTCACGGGCGAGGAGCCCTTCTTTGCACCCGAGCCATCACACGGCTTGCAGTTGACCAATGTCGGCACACGGATATTGACGGTGGTACCGCGCACCGCTTCTTCCAGGTTCAGCTCCAACGTGTAGCGCAAGTCGCTGCCACGCTGGGCGCCACCACGGGCACCGCCGCGACCGCCGCCGAAGAAATCACTGAACACGTCGCCGAAAATATCGGAGAAGTTCTGGCCGCCGAAACCGGCACCGCCGCCGCCCATGCTCGGGTCGACACCGGCATGCCCGTACTGGTCATAGGCCGCGCGCTTGCTGGAATCGGACAGAACTTCGTAAGCCTCGTTGGCTTCCTTGAACATCTCTTCCGACGCTTTATCGCCGGGATTACGGTCCGGGTGGTGCTTCATCGCCAGGCGACGATAAGCCTTTTTCAGCTCTGCCTCGCTGGCCCCCCGCTCGACACCCAATACTTCGTAAAAATCACGCTTCGCCATTAGTCTTTGCACTCTTATAGGACGTCCGGCAAACCTCTCCTGAGCCTTGCCAAACTCGTTGAGCCCCAATACAGGCCCGGACCCAACTCACGTCAATTCAACGATCCTGGTCTTTAAATATTTCAGCCAGGGCCCCGGCCAAAACGCAGTGTCCATCGCCGGAAAGCAGGAGCATTCCCGAACGCACCGCCAACATCCGAACACTGTCGCATGCTGTAAAAATTCCCTAGCTCCAGACACGCCAACGCGGGAGCAAGCCCCCGCGCGGCGACATCCTACCAGCCACCGCACAAGTGCAGTCAACCGGCCGACCAACAAGCGATTACTTGTGGTCTTTCACTTCTTCGAACTCGGCATCCACGACATCGTCGGCTTTTTCGGCCGATTCGCCCTGGGCAGCCGCGCCTTCAGCGGGCTGAGCCTGCTCGGCGTACATCTTCTGAGCCACTGGCGCGGAGACCTTGGACAGCTCTTCGATCTTCGCCTCGATGGCCGCCTTGTCGTCGCCTTTCACAGCGGCTTCCAGGGCAACCACGGCCGCTTCGATGGCGGTTTTCTCTTCCGCGGTCACTTTCTCGCCAGCATCGGCGATCATCTTGCGGGTCGAGTGCACCAAGGCGTCGCCCTGGTTGCGGGCGCTGGCCAGCTCTTCGAACTTGCGGTCCTCCTCGGCGTTGACTTCAGCATCGCGAACCATCTGCTGAATCTCTTCCTCGGACAGGCCGGAGTTGGCCTTGATCACGATCGACTGGGTCTTGCCGGTGGCCTTGTCTTTCGCGCCGACGTGCAGAATGCCGTTGGCGTCGATGTCGAAGGTCACTTCGATTTGTGGCACGCCACGTGGCGCTGGTGGAATCTCGGCCAGGTCGAACTTGCCCAGGGATTTGTTCTGGGCAGCCTGCTTGCGCTCACCCTGCAGCACGTGGATGGTCACGGCGCCCTGGTTGTCGTCGGCCGTCGAGAACACTTGGGATTTCTTGGTAGGAATCGTGGTGTTTTTCTCGATCAGCGCGGTCATCACGCCACCCATGGTTTCGATACCCAGGGTCAGCGGGCTGACGTCGAGCAGCAGAACGTCCTTCACGTCACCGGCCAGAACAGCGCCTTGGATGGCAGCACCCATGGCAACGGCTTCGTCCGGGTTCACGTCCTTACGGGCTTCTTTGCCGAAGAAGTCGGTGACCAGCTTCTGAACCAGCGGCATACGGGTCTGGCCGCCCACCAGGATCACGTCGTTGATCGAGCCAACGTCGATACCGGCGTCTTTCATGGCAATGCGGCAAGGTTCGATGGTGCGCTGAACCAGATCTTCCACCAGCGCTTCGAGCTTGGCGCGGGAGATTTTTACGTTCAGGTGCTTAGGACCGGTGGCGTCTGCGGTGATGTACGGCAGGTTCACGTCGGTCGACTGGCTCGAGGACAGTTCGATCTTGGCTTTTTCAGCGGCTTCTTTCAGGCGCTGCATGGCCAGCGGGTCACCCTTGAGGTTCATGCCGCTTTCTTTCTTGAACTCGTCGACGAGGTAGTCGATCAGGCGGATGTCGAAGTCTTCACCACCGAGGAACGTGTCACCGTTGGTTGCCAGTACTTCGAACTGGTGCTCGCCGTCGACTTCAGCGATCTCGATCACGGAGACGTCGAAGGTACCGCCACCCAGGTCATAGACGATCACGGTGTGGTCGCCCTTGGCCTTGTCCATACCGTAGGCCAGAGCGGCCGCGGTCGGTTCGTTGATGATACGTTTTACGTCCAGGCCCGCGATGCGGCCGGCGTCTTTGGTCGCCTGGCGCTGGCTGTCGTTGAAATAGGCTGGAACCGTGATGACCGCCTCGGTCACCGCTTCGCCGAGGTAGTCTTCGGCGGTTTTCTTCATTTTCTTGAGGATCTCGGCCGAGATCTGTGGCGGTGCCATTTTCTGGCCGTTCACTTCAACCCAAGCGTCGCCGTTGTCAGCCTTGGCGATTTTGTAAGGCACCATCTTGATGTCTTTCTGAACGACTTCTTCGTCGAACTTGCGACCGATCAGACGCTTCACCGCGTACAGGGTGTTATGCGGATTGGTCACTGCCTGACGCTTGGCCGACTGGCCAACCAGAATTTCGCCATCATTGGCGTACGCGATGATCGACGGCGTGGTACGCGCGCCTTCAGCGTTTTCAATAACCTTGGCCTTGCCGTTTTCCAGCACGGAGACGCACGAGTTGGTGGTCCCCAGGTCGATGCCGATAATCTTGCCCATGTTAACTCTCCCGGAACTTGGATTTTGTTGCCGCAGCAGTGGTGGCTAACTGCGGTAGCACTTAAACGCTTGACTTATAGATGGGGCCGCTGCGCCCGATTTCAAGCCTGCTCGTCAATAGAAGGCGAAACCGGTGCCGGTGCCTTGCTGACCACGACCATGGCCGGGCGCAGCAGACGGCCATTCAGCAGATAGCCCTTCTGGAAAACCTTCAAGACACTGTTTGGCTCGACGTCGGCACTTTCCTGCATCGCCATGGCCTGGTGATGTTCGGCGTTGAAGGGTTCGCCGTGGGGATCAAGGGCTTCGAGCTGATAACGCTTGAGGGTGTCCTGGAACATTTTCAGGGTCAGCTCGATGCCTTCACGCATCGGACGGATGTTCTCGTCGTCCGGGTTGGACAGCTCCAGGCCGCGCTCCAGGCTGTCGATGATCGGCAGCAGGTCGCCGGCAAAACGCTCCAGGGCGAATTTATGAGCCTTTTCTACATCCTGCTCGGCGCGGCGGCGGACATTCTGCAGGTCGGCGGCTACACGCAACGCCTGATCCTGCGCACCGGCCAGTTGCTCCTCGAGCACTTGTACACGTGCCGTCAGGTCCTCACCGGAATCTTGGGAGGCCTGATTGGCGTCTAGATTTTGCGTGTCCTGCGTCTGTTCGTCAGCCATAGAGATTTCTCCTTTCAACTTCGTCCGCGAGCTCGACTCGCGCTTCTGCCCCGGTATATGGGGCCGGGTTTTCCAGCTTCAAGGGCCATCCGACGAATTAACCTTACAAAAAGCAGCTGCATAATCATTCCTTGCGGCGCTAAGAAAATCACTTTCCCAAGCAAATCGAGCTAAGCGCGGGCATTGTCAGGCCGAAACAAAACACTGTATAAATAACCAGACCTAAAGCCTGGGAGCGGCCTTATGCTGGTGCACCTGTCCGTACACAACTACGCCATCGTCGAACATCTGGACCTCGAACTCGATCGAGGCATGAGCGTGATCACCGGTGAAACCGGCGCGGGCAAGTCGATCATGCTCGACGCCCTGGGCCTGACGCTGGGCGACCGCGCCGACAGCGGCGTGGTGCGCCCCGGAGCGGACAAGGCCGACATCCTGGCGACGTTCGACCTGGTCGACATCCCCGAGGCCAGCGCCTGGCTGGCCGAACGCGACCTGGACACCGACGGCCTGTGCATCCTGCGCCGGGTCATCACCGCCGAAGGCCGCTCCCGAGGCTACATCAACGGCACGCCCTGCCCCCTGGGCGATCTCAAGGCCCTTGGCGAACTGTTGATCGACATCCACAGCCAGCATGAACACCAATCCCTGCTCAAGACCGATACCCATCGTCGCCTGCTGGATGAGTACGCCGGCGCCACCGACCTGGCCCGGCAAGTCCAACTGGCCGCCCAACGCTGGCGCCAGACCCGGCAGGAGCTCGATCGCCTTTCCAACTCCGGCGACGAACAGCGTGCCCGTCACCAGCTATTGAGCTACCAGCTCGAAGAACTGGAAAACCTGTCCCTGGGTGAAAATGAACTGGAAGAACTGGAGCAGGAACACAAGAACCTGACCAACGCCGAAACCCTGCTGGGCATCTGCCGCCAGGTGGTCGAACAATGCAGCGAGAGCGACTCGGGCAATGTGCTCAATGCCCTGACAGCGAGCCTGAACCGACTCTCCAGCGTGAACAATTCGGTGGGCGCCCTGAACGAAGCGACCAACCTGCTGACGAGCGCGCAGATCCAGGTCGAGGAGGCCGTTGGGGAACTGAACCGCTTCCTCGATCATTTCGATGCCGACCCGGCCCGCCTGCAGTACCTGGAAGAGCGCCTGGACACCATCTATACGCTGGCGCGCAAGCACCGCATCCAGCCAACCGACGTTGCCGAACTCCAGCAGCGCCTGCTGGAAGAACTGGAAACCCTGAACGCCAACGATGAATCCATCGAGCGCCTGGGGGACGAACTGGCTTCCTATGCCCGTCATTACCAGGAAAAGGCCAAGGAGCTCAGTGAACTGCGGCGCCAGGCCGCGACAGGGCTGGCCAGTGCCGTGGAGCAGGAGATCCAGCGCCTGGGCATGCCGGGCGGGCGCTTCACCATCGAATTGCGCCCCAATGCCGGTGACGAGCTCCAACCCAATGGGCTGGAACAGGTGGAACTGCTGGTCAGCGCCAACCCCGGGCAACCGCTCAAGGGCCTGGCCAAAGTCGCCTCCGGCGGTGAGTTGTCGCGAATCAGCCTGGCCATCCAGGTCATCACCGCGCAGACCTCCCGTGTGCCGACACTGGTATTCGACGAAGTGGACGTGGGCATCGGTGGCCCAACCGCGGAAATTGTCGGCCAGCTGCTGCGCCGACTGGGGGAACGCGGCCAGGTGCTGACCGTCACTCACTTGCCTCAGGTCGCCGCCCAGGGACACCAGCACTTATTCGTGCACAAAGTGCGTGACGAGGACGCGACTCGCACCGCCGTGTCCAAGCTCAACAAAAACGAGCGGGTGGAAGAAGTGGCGCGAATGCTCGGGGGTATCGACCTCACCAAGGAATCCCTGGCCCACGCGAAAAAAATGGTCGTTACCGCGAAAATCTGAGAACGACAGAAAGCACGAAGGCGACCCTGGGGTCGCCTTCGTTCGTTTCGCGAACCTCAAGTCCGCGCGACATGCTTACTTTTTCTTGCGTACGTACAGTACAAGATTGTGATCGACCATCTCGAAACCATACTTCTCGACGATTGCTTTCTGCAGCCGCTCGATTTCTTCGTCGAAGAATTCGATGACTTCGCTGGTCTCGACGTTGACCATATGGTCGTGATGCTTGCCATCGTCCAGTTCGAAGACCGCATGGCCTCCGTCGAAGTTGTGTCGCACCACAAGGCCAGCTGCCTCGAACTGGGTCAGAACACGGTAAACCGTGGCCAGACCGACGTCCTCACCAGCCTCCATAAGCGCCTTGTAGACATCTTCGGCACTCATGTGGCGTTGCTCTGCGGAATCGAGCATTTGTAGAATCTTGACCCGTGGCAGGGTCACTTTGAGGCCGGCTTTGCGTAGTTCGCTATTTTCAACCATGGTCAGCTTTCTCGCGATGCTGCTTCGCAGCTTCTCTTAATGCGGGTATGATCGGCGTTTACGTTGTCCCAGCCAAGATAGTGGAAGTCGCCCACCGATGCAAAACACCAAGCTCTTGCTAACCAGTTTCACCTTTGTGGGACTGCTCGCACTCGCCGGTTGTTCATTCCCCGGGGTTTACAAAATCGACATCCAGCAGGGCAATGTCGTCACGCAGGACATGATAGACCAGTTACGCCCGGGAATGACCCGCCGGCAAGTACGGTTTATCATGGGTAACCCTCTGCTGACCGACACGTTCCATGCCGATCGCTGGGATTATCTGTACAGCTTGCAGCCAGGCGGCGGTGAGCGCCAACAGGAACGCATCAGCGTTATCTTCAGCCCTGACGACCAACTTGTCAGCTTGTCGGGCGACTTCATGCCTGGCGTGAGCCGCGACGAGGCCATCATGGGCAAGGACAGCGGCACCACCGTGACCGATCCGACCCAGAATGCCGAACAGCCGAAACCGGAAAAACCGGCCAAGCCAGGTTCGTTGCTGGACCAGATCCAGAAGGACGTGGACAAAGTCGAGACCGTACCGGTCCCGACACCAGAGCCTCTGGACACCTCGCCGCAATAAATTGCGGCATGAAAAAACCCGGCATGCCGGGTTTTTTATTGCCTGCGATTCAGATCAGGTCATTGCTCCGATTGTCGCGCCAGGGCAGCCTTGGCCGCGCGCAGGCGACGAATTTCCTTCGGATCAGCCAGCAAAGGTCGATAAATCTCCAATCGATCCGCCGCTTGCACCATTTGATTAGCCGGATCGGCAACCACCTTGCCAAAAATCCCCACCGAGCACGTCGCCAGATCCAGCTCCGGGAAGGCATCGGCAATCCCCGAGCCCTGCAGCGCCGCGCGAACACTGGTGCCTTCCTGCACCACACATGTGCGCAAGACCTGGCGATCCACCGCGGCATACACCACTTCTATCTCAATCAACGCTTGAGCTCTGCATTCTGCTTGGCCCGCTGGCAGAACGCGTCAACCAGCGTATTGGCAGCCTGATTGAACAGCGGCCCCAACGTCGCCCGCACCAGCGGACCGGCGTAGTCGAACGACAGGTCCAGGCTGATCTTGCAGGCCTTTTCCCCCAACGGCTTGAACACCCAGACGCCGTGGAGCTGATTGAAGGGCCCCTCTTCCAGGTTCATTTCGATGGACTGCCCCGGCACCAGCGTATTACGCGTGACGAAGCGCTGGCTCAAGCCACTCTTGGCAATGTTGAGGCTGGCGCGCATCTGGGTTTCGGAGCTTTCCAGCACCTCGGCGGATGAGCACCACGGCAAGAACTCCGGGTAGCTCGCCACATCGTTGACCAGGTCATACAGCGCCTGCGCCGGGTAAGGCAGCAAGGCCGAGCGTTGAATATGTGTCGTCATGTAAGCGTCACTTCCACAGCTGGGCGGCAAACACTACGAGAATGCCGATGGGCGCCACATAGCGCATCAAGAACAGGCTCAAGGCAAACAATACCGGGCTGCGCAGCGACAGTTCATCACGCACCGCATCACGCCCCATGACCCATCCTGCAAACACCACGAAACACAAACCACCCAATGGCAGCATGATCCGTGAGGTGAAGAAATCAATCACGCCGAAGAAATCCAGCCCTCCGGTTGCCCCCCACTGATAGAGATGGAACAACCCACCTTCGTTCACGAAAAACTTCGCTTGCTTCCATATATTGAAGGAAAACACCGTACCCAGGCCGACAAACCAGCAAGTGAAAGCCAGCCAGAAAGTCACCCAGGCGCGGCTGATGCGGGTCCGCTCGACCAAGTAAGCCACCATGGGCTCCAGCAGGGAAATGGCCGAGCTCCAGGCCGCGATGGCCACCAGCACAAAAAACACCACGCCCATCACCTGGCCGAAAGCCATGCTGCCGAAGGCGAAGGGCAGGCTGACAAACATCAACCCTGGCCCCTCGCTGGGGTTCAGGCCCGCGGCGAACACAATCGGAAACAATGCCACGCCCGCCAGCAACGACACGAAAGTGTCCAGCAGCGCGACGCCAAAGACGGTTCGGGTCAGGGAGGCGTTCTTGGGCATGTAGGCACCGTAGATCATGATCGAACCGACCCCGACGCTCAGGGAGAAAAACGCATGCCCCATGGCCGGCAGTAGGCCGTCCAGGACTTTCTCCGGCTGGAAGTCGAACATGAAATGCACGCCTTCCATGAAATGCCCGGTGGTCATGCTGTAGCCCAGCAGCACCAGGATCATCACGAACAGCAACGGCATCATGATCCGCAGGCTGCGCTCGAGCCCGGCCACCACGCCCCGGGCAATCACCACCGCCGAGAGGACCATGAAGATCGTGTGCCAGAGGGTCAGCCTCCAGGGATCGGCGATTACATTGCCGAAGTAGGCGCCCACCTGGTCCGGCGTGGCCCCTTGGAAATCCCCGCGCCCCATGTCGATGATGTAGTCCAGGGACCAGCCACCGACCACGCTATAGAAAGACAGGATCAACAGCGCCGTGATCATCCCGGCGAAGGCGCCCCACGACCACTTGGTCGAATGGCCAGCCTCTACCGCCAGTACCTTCAGGGCATTGGCCGGGCTTTGCCGGGCCCGACGCCCGATCAGGGTCTCGGCCAGCATCACCGGTGCGCCGATCAGCGCGATGCACGCCAGGAACATCAATACAAAGGCGCCGCCACCGTAGACGCCGACCATGTACGGAAACTTCCAGATACTACCCAGCCCCACGGCAGAACCGGTCGCCGCGAGTATGAAGACCCAGCGGCTAGCCCAACTGCCGTGGACAGAAACCTTGTCTGTCGACATCGTGATCACGCCCAAGCGTTCAAAAAAGAGGCCGCATTGTCCGGGATTCACTCAACGTGCTCAAGCACGCAGGTTCACCGTAGCCGACACGCCCGCAACTGCCTATAATGCCGCCCCTATGGCTAAACAGAAGAAACACCCCACAGGGACCATCGCGCAAAATAAAAAGGCGCGACACGATTACTTCATCGAACAGCGTTTCGAGGCTGGCATGGTCCTGGCCGGCTGGGAAGTAAAGAGCTTGCGTGCCGGCAAGGCGCAACTGGTCGACAGCTACGTGCTGCTCAAGGACGGCGAGGCCTGGCTGCTGGGCAGTCATATCACGCCGCTGACCACCGCCAGCACCCACGTGATTGCCGACCCGGTACGCTCGCGCAAGCTGCTGCTCAACAAGCGCGAGCTGGAAAAGCTTTTCGCCTCCGTGCAGCAGAAGGGCTACACCTGCGTCTGCACCTCGTTGTACTGGAGCAAGCACCTGATCAAGTGCGAAATTGCCCTGGGCAAAGGCAAGAAGGAGTACGACAAGCGCGATACCGAGCGCGAACGCGACGCCGGCCGCGAGCTGCAGCGCGCGGTGCGCAACAAGGGCAAGGAAGACTGATTCTTTCGCCGTTGAGAGCGTATTCGCGAGCAAGCCCGCTCCCACATTGGATTTTTTGCGAACACAGAATATGTGCACAGCAGTGATCCGGTGTGGGAGCGGGCTTGCTCGCGAATGCAGAAGCCCAATCACCACCGAACTCGCGACCTACATCCCTTTACGCCGCTCCGCTCGCGCCACCCGCTGCACTTCCTGGCGCACTTCTTCCAGGACTTCCTGCACATACAAGATATGTCGGCTGGACACTTCCCGCGCCTGTTCGGCATGCCCGTCCATAATGGCTTGGTACAATTCCCGGTGCTGGCTGATCAGCATGTCGCGGGTTTCACTGCGCTGCTTGTACATGCCGCCGATGTTGGTGACGACGTTGCGCTTGAGCAGGTCGAACAAGCCGCGAATGGTGTGCAGCAAGACTGCGTTATGACTGGCCTCGGCGATCGCCAGATGGAACCGGGCATCTGCCGCGCCCTCCTCCGCCCGGCTGACCTCGTCGTGGCGCGAATAACAATCCTGCAGCTCGTCGAAGGCTGCCGTCAGCCGTTCGCGATCCACATCCGTGGCCCGTTGTGCCGCGTAATACGCACAAGACGCCTCCAGGGTGTGGCGAAACTCCAGCAAGTCACGTTGCGCTTCGGGATTGCTTTCCAGCAGTTGCAGCAGCGGATCGCTGAAGGTCGAGCCCAGTGACTCGACGACATAGTTACCGCCGCCCTGGCGACTGACGAGCAAGCCCTTGGCGGCCAGTTTCTGGATCGCCTCGCGCAACGAAGGACGTGACACGCCGAACTGTTCGGCCAGGGTCCGTTCGGCCGGCAGGCGCTCGCCGGACTTCAGCGTGCCCTCAAGGATCATGCCCTCAAGCCGCTCGACAATATCGTCAGACAAACGGCGCTGACGAATCTGATCAAACCCCATAACTCAATTCTCCACGATCCCGACGGCTCGCCGGGCTCTCTATTCTGGCCCATCCGGGCCGTGCCCACACCCACCAAAAGCCATTTGTTCGAACGGATCAGATGCCCTCTGCACCGCTTATTCGACGAAAGTTTCAGGGCGGCAAATTGACACACGACAACCAAGGCTTTTACCCTAGCCAACAGCGATTGTAAATTGGTATTACCAATTGTCCAAGCCCGCTGACCCGTGCCTGACCAACAACAATTAGGGGCCCACCCATGATGCAAACCTGGCAACAGCTCTACAGCCCGCTCGGCAGCCTCGGCTTGTCCGCACTCGCGGCCGTTATTCCCATCGTATTTTTCTTCCTGGCCTTGGCGGTGTTTCGCCTCAAGGGGTACGTGGCCGGCAGCATTACCTTGGCCCTGGCGATTGCCGTGGCGATTTTCGCGTTCAACATGCCCGCAGACATGGCCTTCGCCGCTGCCGGCTATGGCTTTGCCTACGGCCTGTGGCCCATCGCCTGGATCATCGTCGCCGCGGTGTTTCTCTACAAACTGACCGTCAAGAGCGGCCAGTTCGAAGTGATTCGCAGCTCGGTGCTGTCGATTACCGATGACCAGCGCCTGCAAGTGCTGTTGATCGGTTTCTGCTTCGGCGCATTCCTGGAAGGTGCCGCCGGCTTCGGTGCCCCCGTGGCGATCACCGCCGCGCTGCTGGTCGGCCTGGGCTTCAACCCCCTGTACGCCGCAGGCCTGTGCCTGATCGCTAACACCGCCCCGGTGGCGTTCGGCGCCCTGGGCATTCCGATCATCGTGGCCGGCCAGGTCACGGGGATCGATGCCTTCAAGATCGGCGCCATGACCGGTCGTCAACTGCCCCTGTTGTCGCTGTTCGTGCCGTTCTGGCTGGTGTTCATGATGGACGGCCTGCGCGGCGTGCGGGAAACCTGGCCAGCAGCGCTGGTGGCCGGCTTGAGCTTCGCCATCACCCAGTACTTCACCTCCAACTTCATCGGCCCGGAACTGCCGGACATCACCTCGGCCCTGGCCAGCCTGATTTCCCTGACCCTGTTCCTGAAAGTCTGGCAGCCCAAGCGCACCGCCGGCGCCCAGATTGCCGGCGCGACTTCCAGCGCAACGGTCACCGCCAGCGTCGGCGGTTTCGGCCAGCCGCGCAGCACCGTGGCTTCGCCCTACAGCCTTGGGGAAATCATCAAGGCCTGGTCGCCGTTCCTGATCCTGACCGTGCTGGTCACGATCTGGACCCTCAAGCCGTTCAAGGCCATGTTCGCCGCGGGCGGCTCGATGTACGGCTGGGTCTTCAACTTCGCCATCCCGCACCTGGACCAGATGGTGATCAAGGTCGCCCCCATCGTGATCAACCCCACCGCCATTCCGGCCGTGTTCAAGCTCGATCCGGTTTCCGCCACCGGCACAGCGATTTTCTTCTCCGCACTGATCTCGATGCTGGTACTGAAGATCAACATCAAAACTGGTCTTACCACTTTTAAAGAGACGCTGTTCGAGCTGCGCTGGCCGATCCTGTCCATCGGCATGGTGCTGGCCTTCGCCTTCGTCACCAACTACTCGGGCATGTCGTCGACCATGGCCCTGGTGTTGGCCGGCACGGGCGCGGCGTTCCCGTTCTTCTCGCCGTTCCTGGGTTGGCTGGGCGTGTTCCTGACCGGTTCCGATACCTCATCCAACGCGCTGTTCAGCTCGTTGCAAGCCACCACCGCGCACCAGATCGGCGTCAACGACACTCTGCTCGTCGCGGCCAACACCAGCGGCGGCGTGACCGGCAAGATGATTTCGCCACAATCGATCGCGGTGGCCTGCGCCGCGACCGGGCTGGTGGGCAAGGAATCGGATCTGTTCCGTTTCACTCTCAAACACAGCCTATTCTTTGCAACGATTGTCGGCTTGATCACGTTGGCCCAGGCCTACTGGTTCACCGGCATGCTGGTTCATTGAGTCCTACACGCAATACTGGAAAAACCGACGCCGAACCGTGATTCGGCGTCTGCTATTCACAACCGGGTCTGCAAGGCTGCTGAAAGATTTCCTGGCTATATTCAGCAGCCTCAGCGGACGGATAACCGGGACCACCCGGAGACACGCCTGATGAGCGAGCTTTTTTACAACGCCGTACCGAACGCGACCCGTGTCGCCCCGCCCTTGGCCGAGCCTCGGCAGTACCCCAGCGAGAAGCCGCGTCGGGTCTACCTGTTCGGCACATGCGTGGTGGACCTGTTCTATCCCGAAGCCGGGATGGATGCGATTCATCTGCTGGAACGCGAAGGGATCCGGGTGGACTACCCGCAAGGGCAAAGTTGCTGCGGACAACCGGCCTACACCTCGGGGTACACCGAGCAGGCGCGGACGGTGGCACGGGCGCAACTGGCCCTGTTTGCCGAAGACTATCCGGTGGTGGTGCCCTCGGGGTCCTGCGCCGGCATGTTGCGCGAGCATTACGCCGACCTGTTCAAGGACGAGCCGGAAACCCTCAAACAGGTGCAGGCCCTGGCGGCCCGGACCTATGAACTGGCCGAGTTCCTGCTGCTGGTCTGCAAGGTGCGGTTGAACGACAGCGGCGAGCCGGTGAAGGTCGCGCTGCATACGTCTTGCTCGGCACGGCGTGAGATGAACACCCACTTGCACGGCCGCGCATTGTTGGCGCAGTTGCGTAATGTGGAGCGAGTCGAACACAGCCACGAAAGCGAGTGCTGTGGGTTTGGTGGGACGTTCAGCGTCCGCATGCCGGATATTTCCGGCGCGATGGTGGCCGACAAGACCCGAGCGCTGAAGGAATCCGGCGCACATCAGGTCGTCAGCGCCGACTGCGGTTGCTTGATGAACATCAACGGCGCGTTGGAAAAACAGCAGGAGGCGTTGCGCGGCAAGCACCTGGCGAGCTTCCTCTGGCAGCGTACCGGAGGTGCCGCATGAGCACGCCGACGCTGATCCCGACCGTTGAAGTACCGATTCAGGCGCAGGAAGATTTTCGCGCCCGGGCCCACAAGGCCCTGGACGACACGCAACTGCGAAACAACTTTCGCAGCGCGATGGATTCACTGATGACCAAGCGGGCAGCGTCCTTCAGCGATGCCCACGAACGAGAACATCTGCGGGTGCTGGGCAATGCCGTCCGCGCCCGTGCGTTATCCAAGCTGCCCGACCTGCTCGAGCGACTTGAAACCAACCTGACCCGCAACGGTGTGAACGTGCACTGGGCGGAGACGGTGGACGAAGCCAATGGCATCGTCCTCTCGATCATCCGCGCTCACGAGGCGCGTCAAGTGATCAAGGGCAAATCGATGGTCAGCGAAGAGATGGAGATGAACCATTTCCTCGAGGCTCGGGACATTGAATGTCTCGAATCCGACATGGGGGAATACATCGTCCAGCTCGACCACGAGAAGCCTTCACACATCATTATGCCGGCGATCCACAAGAATGCCGGTCAGGTCGCGTCCTTGTTCCACGACAAACTCGGCGTGGAGTACACCAAGGACGTCGACCAACTCATTCAGATCGGCCGCAAGGTACTGCGGCAGAAATTCTTCGAAGCCGACGTCGGCGTCTCCGGCGTCAACTTCGCCGTCGCCGAAACCGGCACGCTGCTGCTGGTGGAAAACGAAGGCAATGGGCGGATGTCCACCACCGTACCGCCGGTGCACATCGCCGTGACCGGCATCGAAAAAGTGGTGGAGAACCTGCGCGATGTCGTGCCACTGCTCTCGCTGTTGACCCGCTCCGCCCTCGGCCAGCCCATCACGACCTACGTCAACATGATCTCCGGGCCGCGCAAGGCCGATGAGCTGGACGGCCCCCAGGAAGTCCACCTCGTCCTGCTCGATAACGGCCGCAGCCAGGCGTTTGCCGACAGCGAACTGCGCCAGACGCTGAACTGCATTCGCTGCGGCGCCTGTATGAATCATTGCCCGGTCTATACCCGAATCGGCGGCCATGCCTACGGCGAGGTGTACCCGGGGCCTATCGGAAAAATCATCACACCGCACATGGTCGGCCTGGCCAAGGTGCCGGACCACCCGAGCGCGTCTTCGCTATGCGGCGCCTGCGGTGAAGTGTGCCCGGTGAAAATCCCGATCCCCGCACTGCTGCGGCGGCTGCGGGAAGAAAACGTCAAGGCACCGGACAGCCCGAACCCGGTGATGCGCGGCCAGGGCAGCAAATATTCGCCCAAGGAGCGTTTCATCTGGAATGCCTGGGCCTGGCTCAACAGCTCGCCGCGGCTGTACCGGCTGTTCGGGTTCCTCGCCACGCGCCTGCGCGCCCTGACACCGAAAAACCTCGGCCCATGGACCCAGAACCACAGCGCCCCCCAACCCGCCGCCCGCTCATTGCATGACCTGGCTCGCGAACACCTGAACCAGCAGGGAGACCGCCAATGAGCGCCAAGGAAAATATCCTCGCCAAACTGCGTAAAAGCCTGACAGGCACCACGCCGGTTGCCGACAATTTCGATGTCGAACTGGTGACGCAAACCTACCGCTATGCGCCCGAGGAACGAATCCCGCAATTGCGCAAGCTGATGGAAGCGGTCCACACCGAAATCCACCTGACTTCCGAGGAAGGTTGGCCGGCCCTGCTCGCGCAATTGCTGCGCGACCGTCAATTGCCGAGCCTGCTCATCGCTCCGACCACCGCACACGGGAAAAAAATCGCACAGTTCTGGGCGAACAATCCGAACCTGCCAACCCTCAAGGCTTACGACCGCCCCATTGAGGAATGGAAAGCCGAGTTGTTCAACGACACCCCGGCCAGCCTCACCGGAACCCTCGGCGCCATCGCCGCCACCGGCAGCCTGATTCTCTGGCCAACGCGGGAAGAGCCACGGATGATGAGCCTGGTGCCGCCGGTGCATTTCGCCCTGCTCAAGGCCAGCGAGATCCGCGACAACTTTTATGAAGTGCAACAGGAATTCGAGTGGGCCCAAGGCATGCCCACCAATGCCCTGCTGGTGTCCGGCCCGTCGAAAACCGCCGACATCGAACAAGTCCTGGCCTATGGCGCCCATGGTCCGAAGGATCTGGTGGTCTTGATTCTGGAGGACCAATGACCCTTCCGGCCCCTTTCCTGCGTGACGTCCAACAGCTGATCCCACAGAAGCGACGTTTCGACGACCCCTTGTCGACCTTGGCCTTCGGCACGGACGCCAGTTTCTATCGGCTGATTCCGAAACTGGTGGTACGCGTCGAGTCCGAAGATGAAGTGATTGCCCTGCTGAAACTCGCCCAACGGGACCAGGTCCCGGTCACCTTCCGCGCCGCCGGCACCAGCCTGTCCGGCCAAGCCATCAGCGACTCGGTACTGATTGTGCTGGGGGATAACTGGAACGGTCGCGAGATTCGCGAGCAAGGCACGCAGATTCGTTTGCAACCCGGCGTGATCGGCGCCCAGGCCAACGCCTGGCTGGCCCCGTTCGGGCGCAAGATCGGCCCTGATCCGGCGTCGATCAACGCCTGCAAGATCGGCGGCATCGTCGCCAACAACGCCAGCGGCATGTGCTGCGGCACCGCGCAGAACACCTATCACACCCTGGCCGGCATCCGCCTGGTACTGGCCGATGGCACACGTCTGGACACCGAAGACGACAACAGCGTGGCGGCTTTTCGTACAAGCCATGGCGAACTGCTGGAACGCCTGGCCACCCTCGGTCGCGAAACCCGCGCCAACACCGAATTGGCCGCCCGAATTCGCCACAAATACCGTCTGAAAAATACCACCGGGCTGTCACTCAATGCCCTGGTGGATTTCGACGAGCCTGTGGATATCTTGAGCCACCTGTTGGTGGGCTCCGAAGGCACCCTCGGCTTCATCAGCGCGGTGACCTACAACACCGTTATTGACCATCCGAACAAAGCTTCGGCGCTGATCGTATTCCCGGACGTGGAAACCTGCTGCAACGCCGTCACCGTGCTGAAAAGCCAGCCGGTAGCGGCCGTGGAACTGCTGGACCGCCGCAGCCTGCGCTCGGTGCAGGACAAACCGGGCATGCCGGATTTTGTACAGCATCTGTCGATCAATGCCTGCGCCTTGCTGATCGAATCCCGCGCGGCGTCTTCGTCGTTACTACAAGAACAGCTGGCCCGGATCATGACCGCCCTGGCCGGCTTCGCGGTGGAAAAACAGGTCGACTTCACCGAAGCCCCGCGGGAAAACGCCCGGCTCTGGGCGATCCGCAAAGACACCTTTCCAGCCGTGGGCGCGGTCCGTAAAACCGGAACCACGGTGATCATCGAAGACGTGACCTTTCCGGTGGAACAACTGGCCATTGGCGTAAACCGACTGATCGAGTTGTTCGACAAACATCACTACGACGAAGCGATCCTTTTCGGACATGCGCTGGAAGGCAATCTGCACTTCGTCTTCACTCAGGGCTTCAACAGCGCCGAAGAAGTCGCACGCTACCAGGCGTTCATGGATGACGTGGCGCACTTGGTGGCAGTGGAATTCGGCGGCTCGCTGAAGGCCGAACACGGCACCGGGCGCAACATGGCGCCCTTTGTCGAGCTGGAATGGGGCAGTGATGCCTACCAGTTGATGTGGCAGCTCAAACGACTGCTCGACCCCAATGGCATCCTCAACCCGGACGTGGTGCTCAGCGAAGATCCGCAGATCCACCTCAAGCACCTCAAGCCCCTGCCGGCCGCCGATGAAATCGTGGACAAGTGCATCGAATGCGGTTTCTGCGAGCCGGTGTGCCCGTCCAAAGACCTGACCTTGAGCCCACGCCAGCGCATCGTCATCTGGCGGGATATCCAAGCGAAAAAACGCGCCGGAACGGACACCACCGAACTGGAACGTGCCTACCAATACCAGGGCATCGATACCTGCGCCGCCACGGGTCTGTGTGCGCAACGTTGCCCGGTAGGCATCAATACCGGCGAACTGGTAAAAAAACTGCGCAGTCGTGACGCGACGAAGACGAAAACCGCCAACTGGATTGAAGGAAATTTCGCCACCACGCTGCAAGGCGCACGCTTTGCCCTGCACGTCGCCAACGGTGCGCGCATGCTGCTGGGCGCCCCCCGCCTGGCGAAACTGTCGGCCTCGTTGACGCGCCTGTCCAAGGGCCAGGTGCCACAATGGACCAGCGCCATGCCACAGCCGGAAAAGGCCATCCGTTTCAGCCCCACCGCGCCGGACGAACGCCCGAGAGTGGTGTACCTGGCGGCTTGCGTGTCGCGGGTCATGGGCCCGACGGCGGCGGACAAGGAGCAGATGTCGCTGTACGACAAGACCCGCGGCCTGCTGGAAAAGGCCGGCTATCAAGTGGTCTTTCCAGACAATGTGGACAGCCTCTGCTGCGGCCAACCCTTTGCTTCCAAAGGCTACACAGAACAGGCCGAGCACAAGCGCCAGGAACTGATCGGTGCCTTGCTGCACGCCAGTCGCGGCGGGCTCGACCCCATCTACTGCGACACCAGCCCCTGCACGCTGCGGTTAGTCCAGGACCTGGGGGACGTGCGCCTGGATCTGTACGACCCGGTGCGCTTCATCCGCACCCATCTGATGGATCGTCTCGACTTCACTCCCCAAGAGGCGCCCATCGCCGTGCACGTCACCTGCAGCACGCAGCACCTTGGCGAAAGCCAGGCGCTGATCGACCTGGCGCGCAAATGCAGTAAAAACGTGGTCATCCCCGAAGGCATTCATTGTTGCGGTTTCGCCGGCGACAAGGGCTTCACCACGCCAGAGTTGAACGCCCACTCGCTGCGCTCGTTGAAGGACGCGGTGCAGCATTGCAGCGAAGGGATTTCCACCAGCCGCACCTGTGAGATCGGTCTTACGCAACACGGCGCAATCGACTACCACGGGCTGGTCTACCTGGTGGATCGAGTGACCCAGGCCAGGGTGACCTGAAGAAAAATAGAACCCTGGCGAACGGTCACAGTCCACTGATCAAGTCCTGCAAGGCGGGACCTTCCCTCAATTGGTAGCCGTCCTGATGGCCAGCGATGCCTGGGCCCTCAGTTCAAGGAGAGACATATGAAACGCTCTGTACTGCTAGGTCTGTTCGTTACTGCCTCGATGATGGCCTCCACTTCGTTCGCCGCCGACAAGCCGGACGACCTGTGCGAAGCCAATATCCAAACCATCGAAAATGCCAAAACACAGTACCAGTCATCGGCCGACCTCACTGCCCGTGCGACAGCCAGCGTAACAAAGGCAAAGGAACTCAAGGCAGCAGGCAAAATTGACGACTGCGTTGCTGAAACCCAGCAAACCATCCTGGAAATCAGGAAAACTTCCGACGGCACCAACAAGTGACCGATAGGCAGGCCAACCTCCGGGTTGGCCTTGCCGGCAGATTGGCGTACACTCTGCACATGCCTGCCGCTCCCACAGACTCATGGAGCGACAGGTTCGGGGCCGTTTAGGATTCGACGCCGGTTGCGAAACTTTAGGTGCATGCCGAGTTGGTAACAGAACTCGTAAATCCACTGTTGCAACTTCTATAGTTGCCAATGACGATAAATACGGCCAGGAATTCGCTATCGCTGCGTAAGCAGCCTTAGATCCTGAGCTTCTGGTACCTTCGGGTCCAGCAATCATTAGGGGATGTCCGTAAACCCAAAGTGATTGTCATATAGAACGGAATCGCCGTGCAGTACGTTGTGGACGAAGCGGCTAAAACTTACACAACTCGCCCAAAGCACCCTGCCCGTCGGGTCGCTGAGGGTTAACTTAATAGACACGGCTACGCATGTAGTACCGACAGCAGAGTACTGGCGGACGGGGGTTCAAATCCCCCCGGCTCCACCACTTCATCATCTAGAGACGTCCACGGACGTCTTTTTTTGTGCCTGAAATCCACTGAATACAAGGGTTTCAGCGCTGCCAGGGTCTTTCGAGGTTTTTTGAATTCCAGCGTTTTTTGTATTCCAAACGGTATTCCAAGGCATCCGGTGCTATTTTTTGGAATACCAAAACGGTGTCAGAGGAAGCTCTCATGCCTGCTCCAGCCCTCCGCCTCTCCGACCGTCAGCTCAAGACAGTCAAGGCCAAAGACAAGGATTACGTCCTCAGCGATGGTGACGGCCTCCAGCTCCGGGTCAGGAGCAATGGCTCGATATCGTAGGGCTACTTGCTCAGCGAGATCCTCACCTTCACGGTCATCGGGCAACCTATTTTCGGTGCATGCTATTTTCGATTACGAATCACCAATGTAGGTCAGCGCGTCTCAATGCCGGAGCTGCTAGGCTTAGCTAACGCTACAGTCCCCACACCACAGTACAGTTGACATTTCCCTTGACAACTGATTAGATTCTTAAAGATCGTCTTTTAATGCGTTAAAGGCTCACTAGGTACCAACAGGAGGGCTGGCTACGCCAGCCCTCCTGTTGGTACCTAGTGAGCGAAAAACAACTGTTTTTTCACACAGAATGATCGCAAGGTAATGCATTTCGTCGGTTAAATCCTTGCAATCACAGCCCTTCACCTGTAAATGCACAGACTGAATGTGCTAACCTCAACTCCAAGTCTATATCTCCACCCTTATGGGTACTTTCGCCATGATCAGCGGCCACCAGCATTCAAAAGACCTTAGCTTTGCGGAAATGATGAGCCTTAAAAGCAGCTCACGTGACCGTCAGGTTGATGCTATCTATGCAGCTGACCCTCAGATGCTTGAAATGGCTGCTGCCCGTGCCAAAGCCGCCCTTCGTGGCAACTCTGCTTCAATCGCTCGCCCACAACGATTCTCTGCGCTAAGCAACTGATGCCCGAAGCGGTAAACGAAGACGCTCCGTTCGCCCTACTTGAACGTTCAGAGCTCTTCGCTTTCCTGCTCGATCTAATTCAGCGCGTCTACCGCCCCTCAATTCAATCAGCTGTCACCGATTACGGCCTTGTGATCGTAGGCGGACAATCGCTTACGCTTTGGGCTCGGCAATACCTCATTGACGAAATGACAGGCGAGGATGTCGGATTCGTCACCAGCGATGACTTGGACTTTATCGGCAAGCCCAACTCTATTGATTATTGCGCCCGCATGATGGGCGTCCCTTTTCGCAAAGCGAAGATGGAAGACAACACGATAAATATTGCCGCCGCGTACATTGACTGGGTTGACGGTAAAGAGGTCATCGTCGATATCCTGGAAATGGACAGCGTCGGGGGCGCGCCCAAAAAGGAGATTTTCAAGTATTTATCCGTCCTGGATATCGAAGGCGTGCAAGTCGCCGTCATCGACCCCATCACATGTCTAAAGTCTCGCCTGTTCAACCTATTTGCTTACTGGCAGGATCGGCGGCACAGGGAATCCGTGCGGGTGAAGATCGCACTTCGTGCCTCGAACCATTACCTGCGCGACCTGCTTGCACATGACGGCTACCGAGCCATATCAGAGCATATCCACCGAATTAAGGCTTTGGCTCTAACACCGCTCGGCAAGCGTGTTTATGTCGAATATGGAATCGACGTGCTGGACGCCATCCCCTACGATCCGGCGCTGTTTCCAGCGGCCTACATGGATCGGGAACGACCGAACATGCTCCGCCAAATTGGTGATGTACGCCGACGGAAGTTAATTCAGTACCAACGATTCGCTTGTGGTCCTATCCACCCTAGCCATCTTCAGCCCGCTGCAGAGAACGATCCCAGATAAAAGAATCTGGACGACGCAAAACACTCGCGCTGTCATGGCCTCGACTCATCTTGCCTACAGCTTCAACCACCAAAATCTGATCTTCCCCCGTGCCACTATCAAACAAGGTACATTTACACCCATCGAGCACGATCAGCAGTGCCGGAATGGAGCGACCAGGCCGGTTTGAAAGGGAATTGGGGTTATGGACAAAAAGTCGCTTTCCGAGCGGGACATCTGCAGCAAGTACATTGCCCCAGCCGTTCAGCAAGCTGGATGGGACATGCATAAGCAGGTGCGCGAGGAAGTCAGTTTTACCAAAGGCCGCATCATCGTCCGGGGTAAACTGCACAGCCGCGGCGAAGCACGCCGCGCAGACTTCATCCTCTACCATCAGGTCAACCTGCCTATCGCTGTAATCGAGGCAAAGGACAACAAGCACTCAATTGGCTCCGGCATGCAGCAAGCTATGGGCTATGCAGAGGCGCTGGACGTACCGTTCGTGTTCTCCAGCAATGGCGATGGCTTCCTGTTTCACGACCGCAGTGGCACAGGCAGCCAAGTAGAAACCGAACTTACCCTCGATCAATTCCCCAGCCCCACCGAACTCTGGCAGCGCTACTGCCAGTGGAAGGGGCTGGATAATACCGCCCAGCACAAGATCGAAGCGCCCTACTACGACGACGGCTCCGGGCGCATGCCTCGCTATTACCAGATGAATGCCATCAACCGCACCGTCGAGGCTGTGGCGCGCGGTCAAGACCGTATCCTGCTGGTGATGGCTACGGGCACCGGTAAGACATACACAGCCTTCCAAATCATCTGGCGGCTGTGGAAATCCAAACAGAACAAACGCATCCTGTTTCTGGCCGACCGCAACATCCTGGTCGACCAGACCAAGAACAACGACTTCAAGCCCTTCGGCCAGGCGATGACCAAAATCGCCAAACGCCAGATTGATACCTCCTACGAGATCTATCTGTCGCTCTATCAGGCCGTCACCGGCACTGATGATGAGATGAACATCTACAAGCAGTTCTCCCGCGACTTTTTCGACCTGATCGTGATCGACGAATGCCACCGTGGCAGCGCTTCCGAGGATTCAGCCTGGCGTGAAATCCTCGATTACTTCTCCAGCGCCACCCATATCGGCCTCACCGCCACACCGAAGGAGACCAAAGAGGTATCGAGCATCACTTACTTTGGTGAGCCAATTTACAGCTACACACTGAAGCAAGGAATCGAGGACGGCTTCCTCGCTCCCTATAAAGTGGTGCGTATCGACTTCGACAAAGATCTGCAAGGGTGGCGTCCGCCCAAGGGCATGCTCGACAAAAACGGCGAACTGATCGAAGACCGCATCTACAACCTCAAGGATATGGACCGTACCCTGGTTATCGAGGCCCGCACCCAACTGGTGGCGCAGAAAGTCACCGAACTCCTCAAGGCCACCGATCCGTTTCAAAAAACCATCGTCTTCTGCGACGACATCAACCACGCCGAGCGCATGCGGCAGGCACTGGTCAACCTCAACCCCGAGCGCATGGCCGAGAATCGCAAATACGTCATGCGTATCACAGGCGACGACCAGGAAGGCAAGGCCGAGCTGGATAACTTCATCAACCCGGAAGAACGCTACCCGGTAATTGCGACCACCAGCAAGCTGATGACCACCGGCGTCGATGCTCAGACCTGCAAGCTGATCGTGCTCGACCAGCACATCAAATCGATGACCGAGTTTAAGCAAATCATCGGTCGCGGCACTCGCATCAACGAGGACTACGGCAAGTACTGGTTCACCATCATGGACTTCAAAAAGGCCACCGAGCTGTTTGCCGACCCGGCCTTCGACGGCGACCCGGTGGTGATCTACGCCCCAGAAGGTGATGACTCTCCCGTACCACCGGATGACCCGTTTGCCGACGAAGATGGCATCAGCGCAGGCAACGATAACGAGGGCGATGATCTGGATTTTACCGGCGAAGATGAGGGCAAAAAACGCACCAAGTACGTCATCGACAACGTCCCGATTTATGTCATCGCCGAGCGCGTGCAGTACTACGGCCCGGACGGCCGACTGATCACCGAATCGCTGCACGACTACACCCGCACCTGTGTACAAAAGCAGTTCGCCTCACTGGATGACTTCCTTCGGCGTTGGAGTGATTCCGAGCAAAAGAAAGTCATCATCGAGGAGATGGCCGTCCAGGGCGTGATGTGGGAAGCCTTGGCCGAAGAAGTGGAAAAGAAACAGGGCAAGCCGCTCGATCCGTTCGACCTGATCTGCCACGTCGCCTTCGATCAGCCTGCCTTATCACGCCGCGAGCGAGCCGAGCAGGTGAAAAAGCGCAACTATTTCGCCAAGTATTCTGGTGCAGCCCGCCAAGTACTGGAGGCCTTGCTGGATAAATACGCCGATACCGGCATCGAGCATATTGAGGACATCAAAATCCTGCAGCTTGACCCATTCAGTCAGATCGGTGCGCCCATCGAGTTGGTCAAGGCCTTTGGCGGCAAGGCTGGCTACAACAAGGCTATTCACGAACTGGAAGACGAGCTTTACGCAAGCTAAGGGCTAAGCACCGACGACATGCCAAGGCAGTCGCTCGCACTATCCGGTAGAATTTCGCCCCCTTGCGGTACGCGTTGAGAGAACTTCATGTCCATTAGCTCCACCATCAAGTCCATCCAGGACATCATGCGCAAAGACGTTGGCGTAGACGGCGACGCCCAGCGTATCGGCCAACTGGTTTGGCTGCTGTTCCTGAAGATCTTCGATGACCGCGAGCTGGAATGGGAGCTGATGGACGACAACTACCGCTCGCCCATTCCCGACAGTTGCCGTTGGCGTACTTGGGCCGCCGATCCGGAAGGCATGACCGGCGACGCGCTCAAGGACTTTATCGACAACAACCTGTTTCCCCAACTGCAGAACCTGCACGAGTACAGCAACACGCCCTCGGCCTTTGTGGTGCGCAGCGTGTTTGAAGACGCGTACAACTACATGAAATCCGGGCAGTTGCTGCGCCAGGTGATTAACAAGATTCAAGAGGGCGTGGACTTCAACAAGGCCCAGGAACGCCACGAGTTCGGCAATCTCTATGAGCAACTGCTGCGCGACCTGCAGAACGCGGGCAACGCAGGCGAGTTCTACACCCCGCGCCCAGTTACCGAATTTATGGTGCGCATGGTCGATCCGAAGTTGGACGAAAAGGTCATGGACCCGGCCTGCGGCACCGGCGGCTTCCTCACCTGTGCCATTGATCACAAGCGCAGCCGCTATGTAAAAACCGCCGAAGACGAACGCGCCCTACAAGCCAGTATCTTTGGCGTGGAGAAAAAGCCGCTACCGCACCTGCTTGCCACCACCAACATGATCCTGCACGGCATCGAGGTGCCCAGCCAGATCCGTCACGACAATACCCTGAGCAAACCGCTAATCAGCTGGGGCCCGAGCGAGCGCGTGCACTGCATCGTGGCTAACCCGCCGTTCGGTGGCATGGAAGAGGACGGCATCGAAACTAACTTCCCCGCCGCCTTCCGCACCCGCGAAACCGCCGACCTGTTTTTGGTGCTGATCATGCAGTTGCTGAAAGACGGTGGCCGCGCCGCTGTGGTACTGCCCGATGGCTTCTTGTTTGGCGAAGGCATCAAAAGCCGGATAAAGGAAAAGCTGCTGACCGAGTGCAACCTGCACACCATCGTTCGACTGCCAAATGGCGTGTTCAACCCATACACCGGCATCAAGACCAACCTGCTGTTCTTCACTAAGGGCGCGCCGACCAAAAAGGTCTGGTTCTACGAGCACCAATACCCGGCCGGGGTAAAGAATTACTCCAAGACCCGCCCCATGCGCATTGAGGAGTTCGCCGTAGAAGAAGCCTGGTGGGGCAGCGAGGCAGATGGCTTTGCCGCACGTGTGGCGAACGAATTCGCCTGGCAGATCAGCGTCGAAGAGCTGCAGGCCCGCAATTGGAACCTCGACTGCAAAAATCCGCATATCGGCGAACAGATCAGCCACGACCCGGACGAGCTGCTGCGTAGCTACGCCATGCTGCAAGGCGAAATCAGCGACCTGCGCGACCAGCTTAAGGCAGTGCTGGCCGAAGCTCTGGAGCGTCAGGTATGACAGCGTTGCTCACCGACAATCTGCCGTTGCTGGCCGGCGCGCCCAATGGCATCAAAAAGCTGCGTGAGTTGATTTTGGAGTTGGCGGTGCGCGGCAAGCTGCTTGAGCAAAACTCCAGTGATGAGCCTGCAAGTGAGCTGCTGAAGAGTATTGCGAAAGAGAAAGCGTTACTCATTGAAAATAAGAGCATTCGAAAGGGAAGGCCGTTACCCGATATAAAACAAGATGAAATGCAGTTCAAGCTACCCATTGGCTGGGAGTGGGTACGGCTAGGCCAGATTGGTGATTGGGGGGCTGGGGCAACTCCTGCTAGGGGAAACTCAAGTTACTACGGCGGTGAAATGCCTTGGTTCAAATCGGGCGAGCTGGTTGCAGACTTCATTTCATGTTCGGAAGAGTCGGTAACTGAGCTAGCGCTTAAAGAGTGCTCATTGCGTCGAAATAAACCGGGCGACGTACTCATTGCGATGTACGGAGCGACCATTGGTAAAACAGCAATCTTAAGCGTGGAAGGCACAACAAATCAGGCTGTCTGCGCCTGCACGCCGTTCAACGGTGTGTTCAATAGATATTTGCTGCTTACCCTAAAAGCACTTAAATTGAATTTCATTGGGCAGGGGGCTGGTGGGGCGCAGCCAAACATTTCACGAGAGAAAATTATCGCCACCGCAACAGGGCTTCCACCACTCGCCGAACAACACCGCATCGTCGCCAAAGTCGATGAGCTGATGGCCCTGTGCGACCGCCTGGAAGCCCAGCAGACCGACGCCGAAAGCGCCCACGCCCAGCTGGTGCAAACGGTACTCAATAGCCTGGTTCTAGCCAGTGACGCCACAGACTTCGCGTCAAACTGGCAGCGCCTGGCCGAAAATCTCCACACCCTCTTCACCACCGGACCCAGCATCGACGCGCTCAAGCAAGCCCTGCTGAACCTGGCCGTGATGGGTAAACTGGTTCCACAAGATCCCCGCGATGAGCCTGCAAGCGAGCTAATGACTCAGCTTAGGAAGGAAAGGTCGGAGTGGTTGCTCAGTAAGCAAGATTCTTCACCTGAGTGCAAAACGATGCTGAGAAAACTGTCGGCTTTGAGTGAGGCATCGCCGCCATTCCCCCTACCTGCATCATGGCAGGCGGTACATTTGATTGACTGCAGTCGGATGCTTGTGGATTGCCACAATAAGACTGCGCCATATGTTACTGAAGGCATCCCAATAATCCGGACTAGCAACATCAGAAATCGAGAATTCCGGTTTGATGATCTCAAGTACGTTAACGACGAAACCTATGAGTACTGGTCACGACGGTGCCCGCCTGAGCCCGGAGATATCATGTTCACTCGTGAAGCGCCGATGGGAGAAGCCGCTATCATCCCAGATGGTGCAAAATTCTGCCTCGGCCAAAGAACAATGCTGGTTAGGACGATGCATGACTACATCGACAATCGATATTTACTCATCACTCTGACCGAACCGCACCTGTTGGAGAGAGCATCAACATCTGCAATTGGTTCGACAGTTAAGCATCTGCGTGTCGGTGATGTTGAGCAACTCAACATCCCATTACCGCCTCGCGCCGAACAACAGCGCATCGTCGCTAAAGTCGACCAACTTATGGTCCTCTGTGACCAACTCAAAACTCGCCTAACCCAGGCCCGCCAACTGAACGAGCAGTTGGCCAGCACCCTGGTCGAACAAGCTCTTGCCGAGGATGGCCAACAAACTCCCATGACCGTGGACCGGCAACTAGCCCGCACCCTGCTCGCGGCAGAAATCACTCATCGACTGCATAGCCAACGTACCTTCGGCCAACGCAAACTGCAGAAGGTGATTTACTTAGCCGAACATGCGGCCAGGCTCGCCGCTATACAAGGTGACTACCTGCGAGACGCCGCCGGCCCCCACGATCGCCAGTTGATGAATAAAGTCGAAGGCGAGATGCAAAACCATCAGTGGTATGAGCGCATCGAGCGCGAGACTGTTGGCTATGCTTACCGCCCGCTTTCCCAAGCAGGGCTGCATCGGCAGGCGTATAGCAGCGCCTGGTCGGCCGCTGAACGCACCAGCATTGAGCAGGTCATCGAGCTAATGCGGGACTGGGATACGGATCGTTGCGAAATGACTGTGACGCTCTATGCCGCCTGGAACGACTTTATTCTCGAAGGCCGCCTGGTTTCCGATGAAGCCATCGTGAGCGAAGTCATGCATAGCTGGAACGACACTAAGCTGCGCTTTTGCAAAACCGAATGGTTGGCGGTACTCGCCGAGATAAAGAAGCACAAAATCCTCATGCCCAACGGCTTTGGCAAACGCACCACAGGCGGCATGCTCAGCTTGCCCGGTTTCGAGTAAACAGATGATGCTTTTGACCGTCCTCGGTAAGATACGGATACGAAGCATATCGCTCAATCCAACTCCTCGCGGTATTCCAGCTGGTATTCCAAAGAAATTTACAAACTCACATTAGTCAATTAAATCATTAACCTAAGAATCTAGTTCAGATTACCCCGGCCCACCACTTCAAGACCCAGAGAAGCCCGCCCAGTGCGGGCTTCTCTGTATCTGGAATATAGAATATCGCGCTGAAAGTCGTTGTGGGCTCATGTGAATAAATCCATACCTTAGCGACTTTTCAGCAACGTGCCTCCGGCGTCCTGCCGACCGCTCGCAACCTCACGCCAAGGACACCGTACGCTGCCACGCGTACCCGCCTTGTCGTACAGCGGCGTGTCGATCGGACCAGGGCTGACCGCATTTACTCGAACACCACGCGGTAGAAGCTCGCTAGAGAGCGTTTTCGACATGTTCAGAAGGGCAACCTTTGTTGCGGGCATAAATGGATGAACGCGCGGCGCCCAGATTCGGGCTGACCGAGCGAGGTGTTAAGAACTACCGAGCAGGGTTGGAGAAGACCTGCAGCAGTGCTTGCAGGAGGAAGTAAGGGCCTTGGACATTGATGTCAAAGGAGCGATCAAACATCTCCTCGTTCCAGTCTTCGATTGGCATCCAGACGGATACGCCAGCATTGAGGAAGGCGACGTCGAGCCGCCCGCAAGGAGACTGAACAGCGTGGGCCAGCTCCTTCTGGGCTGTGACACTGGCGGAGTCGGCTCGTAACACCAGACCTCGCTGCCTAAGACAGCTTGGGCGTTTGCAATTGACTCAGGATTAACACCAGTGACGATCACCCGAGCGCCTTCTGCGAGGAATTGCTTTGCGGTCTCCAGACCAATGCTACTTGTGCCACCAGTGATGAGCGTACGCTTGCCTTGTAAACGGGACATGTCAATTTCCTCCCATTTGTGACGACCAGTCGGGCGACTGACCATCTGAGAGCAATTACATACTCATGCTATAGCGTTGATAAAATAGCCAGATAGAATAAATCTCATACAAAATCCGCATGAAAAAGGACGTGTGATGGATCGGTTGTTACTGATGAGCTGCTTCGTACGCGCCGTCGAGACCGGCAGTTTTTCGGCTGCGGGACGCGATCTTGGACTCGGACAACCGAACGTCAGCCGTTACATCGCCGCACTCGAAGATCATCTGCAAACCAGGCTGCTTCATCGATCGACAAGAAAGCTGACGCTCACACCGGAAGGTGAGCGGTACTACGCAGATGCGCGACGTATTCTGGACTCAGTAGAAGAGTCAGAGTCCTCTCTAAGAGGGAACGTGGCACCGTCTGGGTTACTGCGCGTCGCATGCCCGACTGCATTGGCGCATACCTTTATCGTGCCCCATGTGGCTAGCTTTCTGGAGCTCTATCCAGAAGTGTCGCTCGATCTCCAGATCAATGATCGCTACGTCAATCTGGTCGACGAGGGAGCCGAGCTCGCGATTCGCATTGGCCACCTGGAGGACAGCGCAATGCGTGCCCGGCCACTGGCGTGGTTCGAGCGTGTGTGTGTGGCCAGCCGCGAGTACTTGGAGAAACGTGGCTCTCCCTCTTCCCCTGATGACCTGAAGGAACACGACTGCCTTATTTACACTCTGCTATCCACCGGTACTCACTGGCGGTTTAAAGACATTGATGTCCCGGTCTCCGGTCGCCTGCGGGTCAATTCACCCGAGGCGATACGTGAGTATGTCAATGCAGGATTAGGAATCGCGCAAGGCCCTCAATGGCTTTATGAGGAAGGGTTAAGAAGTGGCAATCTTCAGCTGCTGCTTAGCGACTACGTAGCACCACGGGTACCGATTCAGGTCGTTTACCTAGCGAATCGGCTGCTGCCCAAGCGAGCCATCGTTTTCATGGACTTCATGGCGGATGTGTTTGCAAAAAGCTCTGCATTCCATGAATGCCGAAGGTAGCTTCAAACCCATGACAGCGTGCGAACGGATAACCAGAACCAAAACAGGGATCGCCCATGAAGCGTTTTATCCAAGGTGAACATCGAGGCCAAGGCACCTTACTTCCCGAGAGCCTCGACGATTACGTCAGCGATACCAATCCGGTACGCGTAGTCGACGTCTTCGTCGACGAACCGGACCTGGTCAACCTGGGTTTTGATGGCGCCATTCCCGTTGATACTGGCCAGCCTGCTTACCATCCCGCGATCCTGCTGAAGATCTACATTTACGGCTATCTGGATTCAGGCGTCTCGCCTTCGGCCAGGTTGAACGTGCAGTCATTTAACCGAGACCTTCTCCCCCTCCTTCGCTGAGCTATCTGCCGCCGTGCTGATAAATTTCGAATTGCTGATGAGCGTATGGGCGTCTTATCAGTGGCATTATCAAAATCAAATTCCAAAAACACCTTCGTCTTACACCCTTCTTGCGTCGGCTTACCCACCGTGGCAGGCGACGACGTGCTTGCAAAAGCGCTCGCGCACAATCCAAAAATGATTTATTTTTGGAACGCAATTCTATTTTAACAATAATTCCGCGCCGCCACGGCCGGATCGCTGCAGGAGCACTTATGAGCTTCTTCCCCGCCCCAACCGCCACCGAAACAACTGTTTTCACTCGCCTCCCTGAGCGCTTTCGCAATCCACGCCGCACGACATGGGCCGACGCCAATCGGCAGGGGAAAATAATCGATTCATTCCTAGAGGGCCCCTCTTTCGACAGGGAAGGCAATCTCTATGTCACGGACATCCCCTACGGCCGTATTTTCAAAATTTCCCCCACTGGCGAGTGGACGCTGGTGAGTGAATACGACGGCTGGCCGAATGGCCTGAAAATTCACCAGGACGGTCGGATTTTCATCACCGATTACAAGCGCGGCATCATGTTGCTTGATCCGCAAACCGGGAAGATCGAGCCGTTTCTGGAATCGGCTGGCTCGGAAGGCTTCAAGGGGGTGAACGATCTGGTGTTCTCGCCAGCGGGCGACATGTACTTCACCGATCAAGGCCAGACCGGCCTGCAAGACCCTACCGGACGCGTTTACAAACTGGATGCTGCTGGCAACCTCACTTGCCTGATCAATACCATTCCCAGCCCGAACGGGATTGTGTTCGACCCCAAACTCAATCATTTGCTGATTGCGGTCACTCGCGCACAACAGATTTGGCGTATCCCGCTGGGTAACGGCTCGATCATTAGCAAGGTCGGCGTCTTCGCGCAGTTGCACGGCGGGCTCGGTGGCCCGGACGGCCTGGCGCTCGATGACGAAAGCAATCTGTATATCGCCCATACCGGTTTTGGGTCGGTCTGGCGACTCTCAAGGGTCGGCGAACCGATCCAGCGCTATGTTTCCTGCGAAGGCATCAGCAACACCAACCTCGCTTTCGGGGGCGCTGACGGCCGCACGCTGTTCATCACCGAATCGGAGTCGGGCTCCATCCTGCAGGTTCGCACACCTGTAAAAGGCCTGCAGATGTATTCACATAGCTAAAGCGGCCGCGAGACCACATACAAGTCCTCTACAACAACGATAAAAGAAGTGACGCCATGACTCCGGAAAAAATGACCACCGCCCCGCTCTCCGATGCTGAAGGTGAAAAGCTGCTGCGCCGTGTTCTGTTGCGCATCGTTCCGTTCATCTTTGTCTGTTACGTGATCAGCTATCTCGACAGAACCAACGTCGGCTTCGCCGCCATCAGCATGAACAAAGACCTTGGCCTGACCGCCACCATGTTCGGATGGGCGGCGGGCCTGTTCTTCTTTGGCTACTTTATTTTCGAAATCCCGAGCAACCTGCTGATGCAGCGCTTCGGCGCACGCATTTGGATCGCGCGAATCATGATCACCTGGGGGTTGATTTCGATGGGGACGGCGTTCGCCACGGGCCCCGTCAGCTTCAGCATCATGCGCTTCCTGCTGGGGCTTGCAGAGGCAGGCTTCACCCCAGGCGTGTACCTGTATTTCACGTACTGGTTTCCGGGCAAATGGCGGGCGAAGGCCACGGCAGCGTTCCTGCTGGGCATCCCGACCGCCAATATCTTCGGCTCCCCGCTGTCGGGATGGCTGCTGGACATGCACGGTATCCTGGGCCTGAAAAACTGGCAATTCTTGCTGGTCGCCGAAGCGATCCCTGCCGTATTGCTGGGCATTGCCTGCCTGTTCGTCATGGTGGACACCCCGGCCAAGGCGCGTTGGCTGAGTGAGCGGGAAAAGACCTGGTTGCAAAACAAATTGAGCAGTGAGCAGGCTTCGATCAGCGCCTCTCATGGCAACACCTTGCGCGGCGCACTGACCAATCCAAAGGTCTTCGTGCTGGCAGCCATCAACTTCTGCTGCATCGTCGGTTCGATCGGCATAGGCATCTGGATGCCACAGATCATCAAGAGCCTTGGCATGGAGAACAGCACCGTCGGGCTGATCGCCGCCTTGCCTTATGTCTTGGGCGCAATATCCATGACGATCTGGGCTCGACTGGCTAACCGCAGCAAGCACCGTCTGCCGTATGTAGTGGGAGCCCTCGCGTTCGCCGCGATCTCACTGGTCGCGGCGGCGTTGATCGACCAACCGGTATTGAAGATCGCCAGCCTGGCCTTGGCGGTTGCCAGCATTCTGTCGTTCCAGGCGACGTTCTGGGCAATCCCGTCGTCGTTCCTGACCGGACGTGCGGCTGCGGGCGGTCTGGCACTGATCGTCTCGATCGGTAACCTCGGCGGGTTCGTCGGCCCCTTCATGATCGGTCTGATCAAGGACACCACCCAGTCGTATTCCGGACCGTTCTATGCAGTAGCATCTATTCTGATGTTGGGCACTTGCCTGATGCTGTGGCTGGGCGATCCGGCCAAGCAGCAGGCAAAGTCCGATGCTGCTGCAAAACCCGCTACTGAGTGCTAGTGGGTCGCGAACGCGCTCGCCAGTAGAAGTGATCGAACAGCATATAGCCCAGCAACAACGCCCCGGCAATCCCCATCGTCGCCGGGGCTCCCCAGAAAACCGAAACAACCCCTGCGAACAGGCCACCCACAGCCTCGAAGCCGAAGCGCATGGAAAGATAGAAGGCGACCACACGACCTCTCAACTCGGCAGGCGCCTGGCTCTGCAGGAGCATGTTGCTGCTGACGTTGCTGGCAGTGATGCCAAAACCCAGAATCGCCAAGGACAACATGGCCCATCCCAATGGGATATTCAGCGCCAGGCCGGTAAGGCCGCACGCGCAGCACGCGGCGGCAACCACGATGAAACGGGCAAGTCGAGGTAACGAACCGCCCAACGCCAGACAGAGCGAGGCCACGAAAGCACCGGCTCCAGCCGCGCCCCACAACCAGCCAAGCGTGGTGGCGTCGCCTTGATAGGACTGGCGGGTGATGACAGGCAGCAACACCGCATAGATGGATGACAGCAGATTGACCACGACCACGCCCAGCAACAAGCGGCGTACTTCGAGCGTGCCCCACATATAGGTGAGGCCCTCACGGAAGATCTGCCCGGTCTTGCCGGCCACCCGGGCCGAGGGCACCCCTTTGACCTTCATCAAGGCAAACAACAACAGGGAGAATGCACAGGCGGTGACCAGGAAGCACACCGCTTCGCCACTGTACGCGATGAGCGCGCCCGCCAGCGGGGGGCCAATGAAACGCGCCGCATTGATCAGCATGGCATTGAGCGCCAGCGCATTGGGCAAGTCCGCCGGCTCTGCAACGAAGCTGCCGATCAGCGCTTGGCGAAGAGGCGTCTCGAACGCATTGAGCACGCCAAGCACAAGCGCCATCGCGATGAGCCAATAGCTGTTCATGCCGCCCAGCCAGGTCATCACCGAAAGAAACAGCGACTGAGCAGCCAGGAAAGCCTGGGCGATCAACAGGAGCCGACGCTTGTCGTGTTTATCGGTCCAGGCTCCGGCGAGCGGGCCGATACACAGCTGCGGCGCCAACGATAAAAAGGTCAGTAACCCCAGCAATGAGGCCGAACCGGTGAGGTGATAGGCCAGCCAGGTCAACGCGACCTGCTGCACCCATTTGCCTAGCGTGGAAACCGCTTGGCCGAGAAAGTAAACCTGGAAATCACGATGCGCCAGAGCCCGAATAGGTGTCGGCCAAGGTTTATGGGGAGCGGTAGGGGACGTCATTCAGACCTCTGTCGCGGGCCTCAGGCCGCCCGCTTTGGATAGGAAGCAGGCGGCTCGCACATGGTCATGCATTCACGCCGAATTACTCCGGCAGCTGACAGCCCTTCTTTTTCAAAACTTCGATGACCCAACTGCGGTCGTTTTCGCCCCGAGCAATTTGATCCATTTGTTTGAGCTCCGCATGATGCTTGGCGGTGGCGCGCTCGTACACCTCAGCCACGTGATCATACGGCACGCAGAGCAGACCATCTTCATCACCGATCATCAGATCGCCCGGCTCAATGACCATGCCATCGATAGCAATAGGCACATTGATCTCACCCGGACCGTCTTTGTAAGGACCGCGATGGGAAATGCCTGCCGCGAACAATGGGAAATCACCGGCGCCGATACTACCGGCATCACGAATGGCCCCGTTGATCACGATGCCAGCCACGCCACGCTTGACGGCGTAGGCGACCATCATCTCGCCGATCAGAGCGTTGCTCAGATCACCACCTGCATCGACCACAATCACATCGCCAGGCTGGGCGATGTCGATCGCGTAATGCAGCATCAGATTGTCGCCCGGCCGCGCCTTGACCGTCAGTGCAGCTCCCGCCAGCACGCCCTCACGGTGCATAGGCCGCAGACGTGCACCACCGGCGGTCATGCGGTGCATGGAATCGCTCACGTTGGCGACGGGTACTTCGCGATAGCGTGAAATCCACTCTGCGCTGACTTTACGTGTGGCATTCAGGACTCGGAATCCGATAGACATGGCATCTCTCTCTTAAAATTGTGGTGTGCCGACGGGAAGTACCCGGCCGAAATAATAGAATCGCATTTCATTATTTAGCATTCAACGATTTTTATCTCGATATCCTAGGCCTTTCGTCGTAAATTTATTTTCGGTATTGAAATGGCATTTCATTGTGCTAGGTTTAATCTCAACACATGACGACCTCATGGGTCGGTATTCACGATAAAAACAAGGTAGATATCCATGACTCGCAAAATCTTGCTGACAGGCCCTGCCCTGACAGCCGATGCCATGAACCACGCCGACAGCCTGGGCATCCGGATCATTCCCACCACGCCCTATATGCCCGCGGAAGAATTGACCGCCATCATTCGTGACGAGCAGCCGGATGCGATCATCGTTCGCCAAGGCAAGCTCACAGCGGAGATGATCAAGGCATCAGCCAATCTCAAAGCGATTGCCAAACACGGCGTGGGCTATGACTCCATCGACATTCAGGCCGCGGCAGAGCGTGGCGTGCCGGTCACAATCGCTGTGGGCGCCAACGCACAGTCGGTGGCAGAGCACGCATTCGCGCTGTTGTTCAGCGTTGCACGTCAGACTGCCTACCAAGACGCGCGGCTGCGTGCTGGTCACTGGGACAAATCGACGGCCAACGGCACCGAGCTTTTTGGCAAGACCCTGGGCCTGATCGGTCTGGGCTCGATTGGCGGAATCCTGATGGACCTGGTGACTCCGCTGCAGATGAAGGTCAAGGTCTACGACCCCTTCCTGAAAGCCCTGCCTGATCGCGCGCATGTCGAGCGTGAAGACGATTTCGACAGACTGCTCGAGAGCAGCGACATCATCAGCCTGCACTGCCCGCTCACCGACCAGAATCGCAACCTGTTCAGCACCGCCCAGTTCAAGCGCATGCGCCCGGGCAGCATTCTGATCAACACCGCTCGCGGCGAGTTGGTCGACACTCCGGCTCTGGTCGAAGCACTGCGCAGCGGGCAGATCGCAGGCGCAGGCCTGGATACATTCCACCCTGAGCCGCCACCTGCGGACAGCGAACTCTGGAGCTTGCCCAACCTGGTGGCGACACCCCATGTTGGCGCCAACACCAGCGAAGCCCGCGACCGCGTCGGTCTGCTGGCCCTGCAACAGGTCATCAAGGTCTGGGAATGTGAAGCCATGGACCCTAGATGCGTCGTAAACCGTCACTTGATGACTGACTGACCTCACGATCGTATGAGTGCCGCAGAACGGCGGCACGAGTCCGTTCCGAATCGTTTCTCCAAAAAAAATAAGCCCAGGAGAGCACAATGGCCGTAAAGCCTGCCACCGCCCCCGTCAGCGAACTCGAACGCGCCACCATGCATCGAGTCGCCTGGCGGCTGCTGCCCTTTCTAATCGTCTGCTACCTGATCGCAATCATCGATCGGGGCAACATCGGAATGGCCTCGCTGCAAATGAACCATGACCTGGGCCTGACGCCAGCCATCTTCGGCTTTGCCAGCAGCCTGTTTTTCGTTTCCTACTTTCTGATCGAAGTGCCCAGCAACCTTGCGCTGCAGAAATTCGGCGCAAGAATCTGGATCGCCCGCATCATGATCACCTGGGGCATCATTTCCGCAGGTACCGCTTTCGTCCAGGGAGCCAACTCGCTGTACGTCATGCGCTTCCTGTTGGGCGCTGCAGAAGCTGGCTTCTTCCCGGGCGTGCTGTTGTACATGACCTATTGGCTGCCTTCGGCCTACCGGGCTCGCATGGTCGCGATCTTCATGGTTGCCATTCCCGGCGCCAACTTCCTGGGCTCGCCCCTGTCCGGTTTCCTGCTGACGCTGGACGGCTGGATGGGCATGCGCGGCTGGCACTGGCTGTTCATTCTGGAAGGCATCCCTGCTGTATTGCTCGGGATCGCGTGCTTGTTCGTTCTTACCGACCGTCCAGAGCAGGCAAAATGGCTCAGCGAGGAGCAGCGCAACTGGCTGGTCAACCGACTAGATGAAGAAAAGCAGCGCAAAACCAACATCGGTCACATGTCGCTTTGGAAGCTGCTCAAGCACAAGGACATCTGGGTGCTGGCGCTGATCTACTCGGGAGCATCCGCGGCAGGCAGCACCATGAGCGTCTGGGCGCCTCAGTTGCTCAAGACCTTCGGTCTGTCCAACTTGGAGATCGGTTTCACCAATGCCATTCCTTACGGGATCGCTTCGGTCGCAATGATCATCTGGGGGCGCAGTTCCGACCGAACCAACGAACGTCGCTGGCACACATCGCTCACGCTTCTGCTGATCGCCGCCGGCCTGCTGCTGGCGCTGGTGACCTCTTCTCTGCCAGCCACTGTGCTGTTACTGACCATGGTGCTTATCGGCGCCTACTCGATGAAAGGCCCGTTCTGGGCACTGGTATCGACATGGCTATCCAGCAGCACGGCTGCGGCGGGCCTGGCAGCAGTCGGTGCCTTAGCGAACCTGATTGGGGGAGGCGTGATGGTTAACGTCTATGGCTCGATCCATGGCGCTACCGGAAGCTACGCGCTGGCGATGCTGCCGTTGGCTGCCCTGTGCTCCTTCGGGGGTATTGCGGTACTGCTGATGGGTCGCAAGCTCAGACGGCGGGCCGTTGAAGAACCCAGCTCGATCAACGCCAACTGAACTTGGAAAAGCGCTTCTGCTGCGCCCATGGATCGGGCGCAGCAACGCTCTCGTCATCTCGATAATTTTGCCCTCCCAGGGCTCCCCACAACCTCGATCAAGGTACCCCGTAACATGGCCAAGGCCGCGGATCTCGTCGTGCAATGTCTCGAAAACGAAGGCGTGAAGTACGTATTCGGTATACCGGGCGAAGAAAATCTGGATCTTCTCGAATCGCTGCGCAAATCTCAGATCAAGCTGGTGCTGACCAGGCATGAGCAGTCGGCCGGCTTTATGGCGGCCACCTACGGTCGCCTGACCGGCAAGACGGGTGTCAGTCTGTCAACGCTTGGCCCTGGAGCGACCAACTTGGTCACAGCTGCCGCCTACGCCTATCTCGGTGGCATGCCGATGCTGATGATCACCGGGCAAAAGCCGATCAAAAAGTCCAAGCAAGGTCGGTTCCAGATCATCGATGTTTGCGACATGATGGCCCCGATCACTAAATACACCCATCAGCTCACTTCCGCCGATAACATCCCGGCGCGCATGCGCGAGTCCTTCCGCCTCGCCGAGGAAGAAAAGCCAGGCGCCGTGCACCTCGAGCTGCCGGAAGATATCGCCGCTGAGCAAACCGACAGCATGCCGATCCCGCCCAGCCTGCATCGTCGTCCGCTGGCCGAGCACAAATCAGTCGAAGCCGCTGTCGAGAAACTGCAGAAGGCGCGCAGTCCGATCCTGGTGATCGGCGCTGGCGCGAACCGCAAGATGACCGCCAAGGTTCTACAGCAACTGATCGACAAGACCGGCATACCGTTCGTGACGACCCAACTCGGTAAAGGTGTGGTCGATGAGCGCCATCCGCGCTTCCTGGGCAACGCCGCGTTGTCATCTGGTGATTTCGTGCATCGCGCCATTGAAGCAGCTGACTTGATCATCAACATCGGCCACGACGTCATCGAGAAGCCGCCATTCTTCATGGTTCGTGGCGGCACCGAGGTCGTCCACATCAACTTCCGCTCCGCCGAAGTCGACGCGGTGTACTTCCCACAGATCGAAGTGATCGGTGACATCGCCAATGCCGTGTGGCAGATCGGCGAAGCGCTGACCGACACCAGCCACTGGGACTTCACTCGCCTGCTGGAGATCCGCGAAGCCAACGAGGAGCAGATCGCCGAGGGTGGCGACGATAATCGCTTCCCGATCTACCCACAGCGCCTGGTGGCTGACATCCGTCGTGTACTGCCATCCGAAAGCATCGTCGCACTGGACAACGGCATCTACAAAATCTGGTTCGCCCGCAACTATAAGGCGCACAAGCCGAACACCGTGTTGCTGGACAACGCCTTGGCGACCATGGGCGCCGGCTTACCATCGGGCATGGCAGCCCACTTGGTTCACCCGGATCGTCCGGTCATCTCGGTGTGCGGCGACGGCGGCTTCATGATGAACAGTCAGGAGCTGGAGACCGCAGTCCGTCTAGGCATGCATATTACCGTTGTGATCTTGCGTGATGACGCCTACGGCATGATTCGATGGAAGCAGGCCAACATGGGCTTCACCGATTTCGGCCTGGATTACGGCAACCCGGACTTCGTCAAATACGCCGAAGCCTACGGTGCGAACGGCCACCGCGTGGAAAGCGCCGACGGCCTGCTGCCACTACTGGAACATTGCATCAAGACACCGGGCGTGCACGTGATCGATTGCCCAGTGGACTACTCCGAGAATGACCGCATTCTCAACATGGAACTACGCGAGCGTAGCGCGTCCGTCTGAAGGCGACCCGTTAAACAACGAGACTCTGGGCACCGTGCCAAGAGCGTGCACTGACCGCCAAAGAACGTGGCGTCAAGCTGCGTCGCTGGTTCGAGCTGATGATCGAAAACCAGGACGATCTCGCGCACCTCATGACATTGGTCTTTAGCGCAGAAGGTTGCCCAGATGCCGAGGTTGAACTTGAGCACCTTTTTTTCTTTTCGAACACCACAACAACAATGAGAAGTTCAGCATGACCATAACTCGACGTAAGTTCGTTCAAGGTAGCGTTTCACTCGGGGCCTTCATGTCGCTTAATGCATTCGCGGGATTCCGCTATTCCAGCGGCGAAAACAGCTCTTTGCTCGTACCTCTGGCAGGAAGCGTGGATTGCCACATGCACCTGTACGATGATCATTATCCGGCAGCATCGGGGGCCACTTTGCTGCCCCCCAATGCCTCGTTGGAGGATTATCGTCAGGTGCAGCAACGCCTTCACGTCAGGCGCATGGTCATTGTTACACCGTCTACCTATGGCACCGATAACCGGGTCATGCTCAATGGCTTGCTAGGCGCGAAAGGCGACGCTCGTGGCGTTGCGGTGGTCGCGGGCACAATTTCCAACAAGGAGCTGGAAGAACTCCACGCTGCGGGCGTTCGCGGCATTCGTTTCAACCTGAGCTACGGCGGCGCCAACCTTGACGATCTTGAAAAACTGGCGGCGCGCGTCAACGAACTGGGCTGGAACGTTCAGGTCGTTGCGCCTGGCACGCAACTGACCGATCTGGAAAGCCGTCTGGCGAAGCTGCCATCCCGGCTGGTCATCGATCACATGGGCCATGTGCCTCAGCCAGAGGGCGTGAAGTCGGATGCGTTCGCTGCAATAACTCGGTTGCTGGACAACCAGCGCACGTGGGTCAAGCTGTCAGGCCCGTACATTCGATCCAAGGTTGGCGCTCCCAGCTACAGCGACGTTGGACAGGTTGCGCAGGCGCTGGTGAAAATAAACCCGGAAAGAATGCTGTGGGGCAGCGACTGGCCCCACCCCACCGCGGCCGAAAACAAGCCCAACGATGCAGACATTCTTGACCTGCTCTACCACTGGGCACCATCGGAGCACGACCGGACACGTATCCTGCGGGACAACCCGGTCAGCCTGTACGGCTTCAGTTGATATCTTCCGGGGCTGGGGCGTGATGCATGCCCTTTTCCTCTCGAGTGGATTTGCCGCCCAGGCTGCGAGTCAGGTCCTCAGCCACTGCAACAAATACATTCCGGATGGATTTGGCATAGTCGCTGGTCAGTCGGGCCGCCGGGCCGGATAGCACCAGAGCGCCGATGACTTCCTGTAATGGGCCGTAGATCGGCAAAGCCATCGAGGCTGCGTGTGGGTCGGTGGCGCCGCTTGAGTAAAGCGGCTCCAGCCCATCCTTTGCACGGCTGAACGGCGTTCGCAACGCCTCAGCGCCCGCCGCGCCATCCATGGGGCGCATTTCCCCTTGCTGCAGGTGCAAACGCAGGCGGTGCGGTGAGTTGACCCGATACTGACAAAGACGATAGGCACCGTGACGCACGTAAAAAGAGGCCGTCTCGCCCGTTTCGTCGGTCAACTGGTGCAGCCTGGGCACGACGTGTCGCTCCAGATCCAGCGCCTCCTGATACACCGCGTTCAGGCGCATCACTTCGCTGGCAAGCATGTACCGACCATCAGCCATCCGATTGACGAAACCATACGTCTCCAGAGAAACCATCAGCCGCATGATGGTGCTCTTGATCAGACCGGTACGCTCGACCAGTTCGACAAGATTCAAAGCGGTATCGCCGATCCGGAATGCGGACAGAACGGTGAGCACCCGATCGGCTGATGCCACACCGTTGACCGCTGGGCGCGGACGCGTTTTGACCATCGTTGACTCTCCTTGGCGACTGACTGAACGTCGAAAGCGAAACTGGACGGCATTATCCGATAGCTGAAAGTGGATAGCTACCGGACGGGACTAATCCCTGCGTTACACGTTGCCACCTGTGCTCACGCCAATGCCCCCCGACCTCACTTCTGGAAGCCAAGGGTTACAGGCATTACCACAATTTCGAAATATCGTTTCATTAAACCCTTAAGAGTTAAGCGCCTACGCCGACATAAAGATGTTTCCACATCCGTGGCAGGTTCATCCTTTATCTCGCGCCGAGGTTCGCACCATGATCCGCAATATCTCCATTTCTGCACGATCTGCGATCAGCTTTACATTGATCGCCTCCATCGTGGTCATCGTCGGCCTCTACGGCTTGTTCAAGATGTCCCTCATCGACAACACCAATCGCACCATCCAGCAGACCGGCATCCCCTCGTCAGCTGCATTGGGCGCCATGCGCGAAGCCATATTGGGTCTGCGGGTCAACTCGCTCAAGCTGGCGTTCTATCCCTCTGCGGAAATGCGCGAAGACAGCACCCGTCGCCTGGAAATCCAGCTCAAGAAATACAGCGAAGCGCAGGCCGCCTACTCGGCCAGCATCGATAATCCAGACGAGCGCGCACTGTTTGAAACCATCAAGCCACTTCTGCAAGCGACCGAGCCGGGTATCCGTCAACTGATCGAGCTGGGCAAGCAAGGTCGTGAAAAAGAAATGATCGAACTACTCAATGGCTCGCTGCGACAGAACTCTGAACAGTCGTTTCCCAAGCTTTACGAACTCACAGATCTGAACAACCGCAACATGAAGGAGCTGTTCGAACAGTCAGCCCAGACCTACCACAGCTCGCGCAACAATGTCGCGCTGATCATCGTGCTCGCGGTGCTGATCACAATCACCGTGGCCATCCTGATCAGTCGCAGCATCGTGCGCCCTATCGGCATCGCCCTGTCGGCGGCAGAAAAAGTGGCGGCGGGGGACCTGACGCAAACGATCAAAACAGACGGCCGGGATGAAGTCACCCGGCTCAACGGCACGCTTTTGACCATGCAGGCCAACCTCAAGAACACCTTGCAGGAAATTGCGCGCTCGGCCGAAGTTATTGCGTCCTCGTCCAGCCAATTGCGGGCGGTCACTTCGGAGTCCAATCAGAACCTGGCTCAACAGAACGATGAAATCGAGCAGGCGGCGACCGCTGTTACAGAGATGACCGCCGCCGTGGAGGAAGTGGCACGCAACGCGGTGGCCACCTCGCAGGCTTCGCAAGAATCCCGCACGGCCAGCGAGCAAGGCAACGCTCGCGTCGGTGAAACCATCGAAGCGATCGAGTCCATGGAGCGCAACGCGGCGCGAAGCGCGGAACGGGTGGCAGGCCTCGCCGAGCGCGTCCGTGAAATCGCCAAAGTGCTGGATGTCATCCGCGGCATCGCCGAACAGACCAACCTGTTGGCGCTGAACGCTGCAATCGAAGCGGCGCGTGCCGGCGAAGCGGGTCGCGGGTTTGCGGTGGTGGCCGATGAAGTGCGCGCCCTGGCGGCCCGGACGCAACAATCCACCTTCGAAATCGAATCGATGGTCACCACCATCCGGGAGGGCTCCGATCACGCAGTCTCCGCCATGAAGGAGAGCACCGAGCAAGCGACACAGACGCGAACCCTGGCACGTCAGTCCGGCGATGCCCTGCGGGAAATCATGAACAGTGTGCTGCAGATCAACGAGCAGAACATGGTGATCGCCAGCGCTTCGGAAGAGCAGGCCCAGGTGGCCCGGGAAGTGGATCGCAACCTGATCAACATTCGCAATTTGTCGATCGTTTCCACCGAGCAGGCCCGCCAGACCGTCTCGGCAAGCGAAGAACTGGAGCAACTGGGCCATTCGCTTACGCGCCTGGTGGCTGGTTTCAAAATATAAGCCGTAGTTAAAATAACGAATTAGTGAAACGACATTCTATTATTTGCCATTTCACTGAGATACCATTCTTCGCCCGGATGCAGCTGTGGCCGTTTAACGAACGCGTCCACAGCGCCGGCATCCTCCCTGAATTTCCCAAACGTCCAAGATGGTCAACAGGCCACTTCACAAGCACCTTCTGCCGCACGCCTGACGGAGCAACCATGACCGATACACCCAATTCCCGACGCGAATTCCTGCGTCGAAGCGCAATTCTGATCCCCGCCGTAAGCCTGGGCGGGTATTCGACGACGCAGATAGTGGCTCCGGCCCCGGCACAGGCCGCCGTCGCGGAAGACAAACCGGCTCATGCGCCGAATGCCTACGAACCAAGCTATTTCACGGCTGCCGAGTGGCAATTCGTCAATGCAGCGTGCGCTGTCATCATCCCCGAAGACGAAGAAGGTCCTGGCGCAGTGTCTGCGGGCGTTCCCGAGTTTCTTGACCGCCAGATGGAAACCCCTTACGCCTATGGCCGACTCTGGTACATGCAGGGCCCTTTCATCACCGACCAACCTGTGGAAATGGGCTTCCAGTTCAAGCTGGTGCCGCGTGAGATCTATCGCCTGGGCATCGCAGAGGTCGACGCTGCCTGCCAGAGCGCCCATGGCAAGCGTTTCGCCGAGCTGCCTGAACAGGTCCGGATCGCGACGCTGACGGCGCTGGAAAAAGGCCAGCTCAAACTGAATAACGTGCCGGGCGAGATGTTCTTCGCGCTGCTGCTGAAAAACGTCAAGGAAGGCTATTTCGCCGACCCCAAATACGGCGGCAACCAACACATGGCAGCGTGGAAAATGATCGGCTTCCCCGGTGCACGCGCAGATTTCATGGACTGGGTAGATCGTCCCAACGAGCGGTATCCGCTCGGCCCTGTGTCCATCAACGGACTCAAGGGGTAAGGGCAGATGGCTATCAAGAAACCGGAAATCGATGCCGTAGTCGTCGGTCTGGGCTGGGTGGGATCGATTCTCGCCGCCGAATTGACCGAGGCTGGGCTGAACGTGGTCGCCCTGGAACGTGGGCCTGATCAAGACACCCCTGACGACGCGAGCTACCCGAAAGTCATCGACGAACTCGCCTACACGGTGCGCGGCAAGCTGTATCAGGACTTGTCCAAGGAAACCGTCACCATTCGGCATACGCCCTCCGACGTCGCGGTTCCGTATCGCCAGCAAGGCACTTTCCTGCTGGGCAACGGCGTTGGCGGCGCGGGCTTCCACTGGAACGGCCTGACCTGGCGTCCACTGCCCAGTGACCTGAAATTGCGCAGCCATTACACCGAGCGCTACGGCAAGAACATGATTCCTGACAACATGACCATTCAGGATCATGGGGTGAGCTACGAAGAGCTCGAACCCTTCTTCACCCGCTTCGAAGACGTCGCCGGCATCTCCGGCAAAGCGGGCAATATCAAGGGTCAGCTCATCGAAGGCGGCAACCCGTTCGAGGGCCCGCGCAGCAAGGAATTCCCGCTGCCACCGCTCAAGCCGGTATATGGCGACTCGCTGTTCGAAAACGCCGCGAAGAGCCTGGGTTACTCGCCATTCAAAATCCCGGCCGGCAACGCATCGGCTCCCTACACCAACCCTTATGGAGTACGTCTGGGGCCGTGCAACTTCTGTGGTTTCTGTGAAAACTACGGTTGCTACATGTATTCCAAGGCTTCGCCGCAGACCACCATTCTTCCCGTTTTGCGCCGCCGCAAGAATTTCGAATTGCGCGCGCTTTGCCACGTTACCAAGGTCAACCTGGACTCCACCGGCAAGCAGGCGACAGGCGTCACTTACATCGATGCGCAAGGTAACGAGACCGAGCAACCGGCACGGCTGGTCATCCTCAGCGCGTTCCAGTTGCACAACGTGCGCCTGCTGCTGCTCTCCGGCATCGGCAAGCCCTACAACCCGCAGACCGGCGAAGGTGTCGTGGGCAAGAACTACGCCTATCAGATGCTCGGCGCGGTCAACGTGGTCATGCCCAAGGGCACCTACCTGAACCCCTTCATCGGCACCGGTGCGGGCGGATCGGCCATCGACAACTATAACGGCGACAATTTCGACCACACCGGCCTCGGTTTCATCGGCGGCGCCAACATCGGTCACCACCGCACCGGCGGACGGCCAATCGGGCAGACCAGCGTCGCCAAGGGCGCGCCGAACTGGGGCAAAGGCTGGAAAGCCGCAGTGGCCGACAATTACCAGCGCAGCCTGAACATCTACACCCAAGGCTCGGTGATGACCTACCGAGACACCTACCTGGATCTCGACCCGACGTATCGCGACTCGTTCGGCCAGCCACTGTTGCGCGTCACCTTCAATTGGCATGACAACGACATCAAGATGTCGCAGTACGTGACAGGCAAAGCGGCGGAAATCGCCAAGGCCATGAATCCTGAGTCCTATCAGGTCAACGCCAAGAAGATCGGCACGCTGTACGACACCCGCTTCTACCAGAGCACGCACACCACCGGCGGCGCCATCATGGGCACCAGCCCGTCCAACAGCGTGGTCAACCGCTATCTGCAGTCCTGGGATGTGCCCAACCTGTTCGTGATCGGCGCGTCTGCCTTTCCGCAGAACATCGGTTACAACCCGACGGGACTCGTCGGTGCCCTCGCCTACTGGTCGGCCAATGCCATCAGACAGCACTACCTGAAGAACCCCGGCAAGCCGTTGGTGGAGGCCTGAGATGATAACGTTGAACACACTTTTGAAGTGGAGCGCATTGTGCCTGGGCTCGATCAGTCTGCATGCCATGGCCGCGTCGGTAGATCCACAGGCGGTGCAGCGGGGTGAATACCTGGCCCGCGCGGGCGACTGCATGGCCTGCCATACGGCCAAGGGCGGCGAGCCCTACGCCGGCGGGTTGGGCCTGGAAACGCCCATCGGCGCGGTCTACGCCACCAACATCACCCCCGATCCGGTGCACGGTATCGGGGAATACACGCTGGAGGACTTCGACAAGGCAGTGCGTCACGGCATCCGACGCGATGGCGCGAGCCTGTATCCGGCGATGCCGTTTCCGTCATATGCCAAAGTCTCCGATCAGGACATCGCCGACCTCTACGCCTACTTCATGAACGCGGTGAAGCCAGCCGCAACGCCCAACCGCGATGCCGATATCCCATGGCCTCTGAGCATGCGCTGGCCGTTGGCGATCTGGCGCTGGACATTCGCACCGGCAGTGGCGAGCACGGTGCCAGCCTCGTCGGATCCTCAACTGGCGCGCGGTCAGTACCTGGTCGAAGGCCTGGGCCATTGCGGCAGCTGTCATACACCGCGTGGCATTGGCATGCAGGAAAAGGCCCTGTCCGCCGATGCGCAGGGTCAGTTCCTCTCGGGTGGCGCGCCGCTGGAAGGCTGGGTGGCCAAGAACCTGCGAGGCGACACCCATGATGGTCTGGGCGCGTGGAGCGAGGCGGAAATCGCCCAGTTCCTCAAAACAGGTCGCACCGACCGTACGGCAGTGTTCGGCAGCATGACCGATGTGGTTCAGCACAGCATGCAGTATCTGACCGATGAGGATCGCCTGGCCATCGCTCGCTACCTCAAGAGCCTGCCCGCTTCTGGCCCTGCGCCCGCAGCATCAGGCGCCTCCGACACCGCCAAACAGATGGCCAACCTGAACGTGCAAGCGATCGGGGCCCGGACCTACGCAGACAACTGCATGGCTTGCCATCGCAGTGATGGCAACGGTTACGCGCAAGTGTTCCCGGCGCTGGCCGGCAACTCGGTCGTCAACGGCAAGGACGCGACGTCGCTGATTCACATCGTGCTCGCTGGCGGCTACCTCCCCGGCAACCAGCATGCGCCGACGGCGTTCGCCATGCCGGGTTTCGCTTGGCGTCTATCCGATCAGGAAGTGGCTGACGTGGTCACCTTTATCCGCACAGGGTGGGGAAACACGGGCACACCGGTTAGCGCTGCTGACGTTCAGGCCCAGCGTTCGACTGGCCACTAAAGCTCCACAATTTGCTACCAACGGCCCTATAGCGAGCCCCTCGATGGATGGGGCTCGTCATCAACAACAGTCCATTTTGCCCCTCAGGTACCTTCGAAGTACCGATTGGGGTCGAAGGCTACCGGTAACCGATGGCTGCTATCGAAAGCTGCCACTGGCGTGTCCATTGCCCGCACATCAAGATCTCCTGTCAAAAAGGATTTCGCACCAGATTGCGCAACGGTTTCTTGTAAACCTTGCAGAAGTCGAGAGAGTGTCCGCCTTGGGTCGCGGTAGCAGCCACTTATGCTGGTAATGGTCCGTATGCACGATAGGTATCTATCAGCGTGTCAAATAGCGAAATGTCCGATCGGCTTCTGGCAATAAGCTGAGCACCCGCCACGGCCGAAAAAATCGCACGGGCCCGCTTCTCACTGTCTTCTGGCTCGCATACGTTGGCGGCTACGAGAAGCTTGCTCAGCCAAGCCACATTCACCTCCGCAAAAGCCTGAATTTCCTGAGTCATCTCTGCCGGCAAATTGTCGGTTTCAGCGCCCACGAAGCTGCCCAGACAGAGACGGTTATCGGCCTCAAGTGAACGACGAAAAATCTCGGGAAAACGACGCAGCGCCTCGAGAGCATCTGGCGTTTCCTGAGAGATCGCCTCAAGTGCCGCCGCGCCGTCTTCCCAATACCGCCTGGCGACAGCAAAACCAAGATCAGCCTTGCTCGGGAAGTGGTAATAAATACTCGCGGGCTTGATTCCAACCTTACTGGCCAGATCGCGGAAATTTAAGCCGTTGTAACCTTGGGACTGAGCGATATTTCTCGCCGCCAGCAGAATGGCTTCTCGGGCGTTGATCGTCATTGCTTTGCCTTTGTTCTTTGGTCGAGTGATCGGATGACCACCATGCTAAATCAAAAGCCTACCTTTTGTTAGGTAGCCGCGCTATGCATCTGTCATCGGACGTTATCAATTCAACTCATGCACATGAGGCACCTTGTCACACCTCCCATCATCCCTGGCGCCCCGAATCAGAAATAGCTCCGCCGGGAGCGCCATGCATTGCGGTCCCGACGACTCTACTCACACAGGGCGAGATCACTTAGACGGCGAATCCAATTCCGGAATGCCGCTGCTCCGATCAGCATAGGCAGCCTGAAAGCTTGGGCGTTTCTGCCAGCGCTTCCAATAGGCGTCGATGAACTCGAAACGCTCATCCAAAGGGGTGGCATTGACCGGGAACTTGGAGAATGCAATCGCGGTTGCCAGCGTGATGTCAGAGAAGGTTGGAGCGTTGCCGCCCAGCAACCATTCACGGCCATCGGACAGATGACGATTGACCAACGCTGCATGAGCTAACGCTTCCTTGCGACAGTGCTCGCCCCACGCCTCATTCTTCGTCAGTTCAAGCTTGAAGCCCAACCCGGTGTGCAACACGTGAAACGCCGTCACAATCCGGTAAAGGATATGCACCCAGACCCGGTTATCCCACATGTTATCGAGCCCTTGCTCCAATGCGGTCTCGCCCATGATCTTGCGACCCGGATAGGACTGATCGAGGTAGCGAACGATAGCTGCCGTTTCGGAAATGAAACTACCGTCTGCGAGCTTCAGCGTGGGCGTTTCACCCCATGGATTCATATTGAGGTGACGCCATCCACGCTGTTCCCCTCCGGGAGCCATGTCATAAATCGTTTCTTCGAACAGGTCCGCTATTCCCTTTTCATGCATGAACAAACGCAGGCGTTGAGGGTTGGGGAAGGCGGATGGAGATGTGAAGAGTTGCAGTTTAGCGGTCATGGTCAGCTCCAGAAGGAAGAGAAAAAATCTACCTAACGATCGTTAGGTGAGAGCGAATCTATCCCTCACCCTCCTCCAAGTCAACACCTACCTAACGATTGTTAGTTTTGCAGATTCGGCTAATTTCCAAGCGCACCTGACCACGAGCTCGAGTGACGAGTGACGGCGAGGTCTAACGATGAATGTGGAAGGCATTCGTCGAAAATAAAGCGGCGGAGCCTGCTTACCCAATTCGGGAAAGCATTCAGCGAATTTGTAATGAGCTTCCCATTGCCTGCTCTACCTTGTTAGAGCAGGCAGGTATGGGATGAGTGACTGCAAAACTCTACTCTGCCAACCGTATCCGCAACCGGCTTCGATGGGACAAGCCTACTTGCAAGGCAAATGCAGCTATCACGGTAGATGGCGCGGAAAAGCTGCTCGGGCCGGCGCCGGAAAACATCAACGCAAGACCCAATGCGGTGGCGCCAAACCAGGCCGTCAAGCCCACCGGGTTAAACGCGGCCACCCCCTCGAGCGCTGCCACGTCACTGCGTCCGTAGATAATCTGCGCCAACGCCACACCCACCCAGGCCACCACGAAAATCCCCTGATAGGCCAACGCCTTGAGGATGTAGGCAAACACGTCCGCGAGCATCAAACCGTAGACGATCACCCCCACCGCCACTGCCCACATCAGGTACGAACCGCGAAGGCCAAATCGGCCGAAGAACGCCTGCATGTTCAGGGTCGCCAAGTAATAGTTGGCGGTGTTGATCCGGGTTTGCGTGGCCCAGACAAACAGCAATCCCCACAGGCCCATCAACTGCAAAATCGCCATCACCACCGAGACTTCGTTCAGCGCGCCTTCGTGGGGAATGCTGCTGACCAGGTAAATGCCCGCCGCGCCGTTGAGCAGAAACGTCACCGCGTAGAACGGCATGCCGAAGTTCCAGCGACCGTGGTACTCGGCGTCTTCAGGCTTGCCGAAACGCGCATAGTCGAAGGTGAACAGCATCAACACCCAGACGCCCATGTAGGCGACAAAACAATCCCACCAGCCGAATGCACCAGGCGTTGCCGGGCCGAAATCCAGCCATTGCGGTTGGTAGCCATAACGGCTGATCGATAGCCCCACCGCCACCAGCAAACCACCGAGGTACACCGGCAGCAATAGGCCGTTGAGCTTGTCCAGCCAGTGCTGCACGCTGCCCAGGATCATGGGCACGCTGTAGAGCACCACCACCAATGCCGCCAGCGGATAGACCAGTTCCGGGTACAGGTGATTGAGCGCGACGGCAATCACCGAACCTTCGAACACCGCGTAATAGATCGCGGTCGAGAAGAAAATCAACGTCGCCAGGCACGCCCCGGTGCTGCCGAACAACAGCCGTGAAAACAACGCCACCGACAAACCGCTGCGAACCGCAAAGCGGCTGAGCACGCTGTTGACCAGTCCATAACTGATCACCGACAGGACCATGCCGATCAGCGCATTGCGCGCACCGAACGACAACGCCAATGAAGCACCCACCACGATGTAAAACATCGCACTGCACACCGCCCACCAGGCCATGGTCAGGGACAGTCGGCCCATGCGCGCTTCGGTGGGAACAGGATGATGCGCCGGGTCTTGCCCGGTTTGACTCGATTGCGATAAAGCAGCCATATGCGTGAACTCCAAAACCAGTCAGAGGTTGAAGCGCGGGTAGCCGTCACCGCACCGAAGTGCGGCGTTGGCGTACCGTTTGGCATGGCCCGCGCTAGACGGCGGGCAGAATCAGGAAGGGAACAGCTTGCTCAGGCAGTTGAGTTTTTTCTTATAGGAACGTCGCGCTTGCAGCGCCTCTTCGAGGGTTACCGCGACAAAGCGGGCCTTCTGGTTGGGTTGCATCTGGCCGATCAAGTCGAGGTCGGCGCTGATCACCGTGCCAATCATCGCGTAGCCGCCACCGGACACCGCATCACGGTGCAGCACGATGGGTTCGAGCCCGGCGGGCACCTGGATCGAGCCGATCGGGTAGCAACTGTCGACGATGTTCGACGGATCGGAACCGGCGCCAAACGGCTGCTCCCGGGGCTGAAAGCTCAGCGCGCTGCCGCCCTTGAAGCGATAGCCGATGCGGTCGGCCTCCGAACCGACCGTCCACGGCTCGGCGAAAAAGCGCTTCGCCGCCGATTCGGTCAAGCGGTGGTCGTACAAACCGGGCACCACCCGCAGGGTGATTTCGCCACCCAACGATTGCCGTAACGCCATGGGCAAACTGGCCCCGGCGCGGCGCTTGCCACTGGCGACGCCCACTGGCAATTCGTCGCCTGCAATCAGGCGTCGCCCCTGAAAACCGCCGAGTGCGCCGAGCGCATAGGTGGAGCGACTGCCGAGCACCACCGGCACATCAATGCCGCCGGCCACCGCCACATAAGCGCGGGCACCCGCCTTGGGAAAGTCAAAGCGCAGCACTTGCCCGGCCTTCACGGTGAACGCGGTGTCGTGGTGCATTTCCACGCCATCGACCCGTGGCGTCATGTGCGCGCCGCTGACCGCCACCAATGCATCCTGCTGAAACTCCAACTCAGGCCCGAGCAGCGTGCATTCCAGCGCCGCCAAACCTGCCGGGTTGCCGACCAATTGATTGGCCGCACTCAAGGCGTAATGATCAAGCGCGCCGGACGGCGGAATGCCCAAGTGGTAATACCCTTCGCGGCCCAGGTCTTGTACCGAAGTGGCGAGACCGGGTTTGAGGACCTTGATCATGCCAACACCTCCTGCAACGACTTGGGATAGCCAACGGGATCGGCGAGGAACGCGTCCAGCGAAAACTCCACCGGCCGAATCCGCAGATCAAAGCAACCGGCCTCCACTTCGGCCACCGCGTGGTCGTAGGCCTCACGGTCCATCGGTTTGAACTGCACGATGTCGCCTGGACGGAAAAACACCATGTGTTCTTTCAGGTACGCGAGGTTTTGTTGCGGGTCGTAGATCGGCGCGGGAGTGACGCCAAACATCTGATAACCGCCTGCGCCACGCACCGAGTAAATGCAACCAAAGCAACCGCCGTGACCAAGGGTCAATTTCGGTGTGTCGGTGCGCGGGCGCAGGTACTTGGGCACCTGCAACTGACGCTCGCGCTCGACCATCTGGAACATGAACGGCAACCCGGCAACGAAGCCAACCATCGAGACAAACCACGGCGCGCCACTGTGGGCCGCGATGAATGCATCGACGTCGGCCAGACCGTTGATTCGTGCGGCGTATTCCAGGTCCGTGGCGCTTGGGTCTTGATGGCGGTCGCGAAAACGCATCAAGGTTTCGTGGGTCCAGGGATCGTTGTAGAGCACCGGAATCTCGATAATCCGCGTCTGCAACGTGCGCTCGGCAACGGCTCCGGCCTCGGCGATTTTCACCGCTTCGAGCAAGGCGTGAGGGGCGATGCGATCCGGGTCGAAACGAATCTGGAATGACGCGTTGGCCAGACAGATATCGAGCACGCCATCCAGCGCCTGCTGTTCCACGGCGCGGGTGACGGCCAAGCCTTTGAAGAACGCGTCCAGGGACATGCTGTCGCTGACTTCGGCAAACAAATGCTCATCGGCGCCAAAGCTGTAGCGGATGGGAGTACTCATGCTTCACCTCCGCTGCGGCGCTCGGCCAACCAGGTTTCCAGAGTGCCGGTGTGAAAGTCGGCGCTGTGCAGCCACGGTTGTTCCAGCAATTCACCGTGCAATGCCAAGGTGTTGGCCATGCCGGTGAGCGTGGTGTGCGCCACCGCCATTCGCGCTCGGGCCAGGGCTTCGGCGCGATCCGCACCGTGAATGATCAGTTTGGCCAGCAACGAGTCATAGTACGGCGGCACACGGTAGCCTTGATACAGATGCGTATCGACGCGAATGCCCTCGCCGCTCGGCCAGATCAGTTCCTCGACCAGGCCTGGGCTCGGGAAGAAATCCCGCGCCGGGTCCTCAGCGTTCAGGCGCATTTGCAGGGCGGCGCCGTTGAGTCGGATGTCACTTTGCTTGAAGCCCAGCGGCTCGCCGCCAGCGATGCGCAACATGGCCTGGACCAGGTCGATGCCGGTGATCAGTTCGCTGACCGGATGCTCCACCTGAATCCGCGTGTTCATCTCGATAAAGAAGAACTCGCCAGTGGCGTCGTCATACAGGTATTCCAGGGTGCCGGCACCCTTGTAGCCCAACGATTCGGTCAGGCGCACGGCGCTTTCGCAGAGGGTTTCCCGTTGCTGTTGGCTGAGCACTGGCGATGGCGCTTCTTCGAAGATTTTCTGTCGGCGCCGTTGCAGCGAACACTCGCGCTCAAACAAATGCACCGCGTGCTGACCGTCGCCCAACACCTGCACTTCAATATGCCGAGCCCGGCTGATAAATCGCTCCAGATACACCGCGCCATTGCCAAACGCCGCTTGGGCTTCGCGCTGGGAACGGGGAAATTCTTCGCTCAGTTGCTCGGCGTTTTCCGCCAGCCGAATACCGCGGCCGCCGCCACCGGCCGAAGCTTTGATCAACAACGGGAAGCCAACGGATTGAGCAGCCTTCAGCGCCGACTCGAGGTCGAACAATTCACCCGGCGAACCCGGCACCACCGGCACGCCATTGGCGTGTGCGGTACGCCGTGCCTCGGCTTTATCGCCCATGCGCCGGATCGTCTCCGCGCTCGGGCCGACGAATATGGCGCCGGCAGCCACCACCGCTTCGGCGAAATCAGCGTTCTCCGACAAAAAGCCGTAACCGGGATGCACCGCGTTGGCGCCCGTGGCTTTCAAGGCGCCGAGCAAGGCCTCGACGTTCAGGTAACTTTTGTCGGCACGGGCCGGGCCAAGAATGAGCACCTCATCGGCCATGCGCGCGGCCTGGGAATCGACGTCCGCCGCGCTGCATGCAGCAACGGTGGGAATGCCCAGTTCTTTGGCGGCGCGGATAATCCGCACGGCAATCTCGCCACGGTTGGCGACCAGCAGTTTACGAATGGCTTGGGTCATGATCGCCCCCTCACTCGTCGTCGAGTGTTGCGACGACTTGACCCGGCGCCACCGGATCACCGTCTTCCACCAAGAAGGCACTGAGGCGACCAGCCGTCCCGGCGGGCAGTTCGGAGAACTGCTTCATGACCTCGATCAGGCCAATGACCGTGTCGGCGCTGACCTGCGCGCCGACCTCGACGAAGTTCGCCGATTCCGGAGAGGCTTTACGGTAGAAGGTCCCCGGCAACGGGGTGATTACAGTGTGTTCAGCCATGTCTGTTCCTCTTGGAATAGTTATAGAAAGGCAGGCAAAAAGTGAATCGATGGGCAAACCCTGGCGTCTGTGTGCCAGGTGTTTTTCGTTCGGTCTCAGCGCGGTGCTCGGACCTCTATGCCCGCGCCACCCAGTGCATGACGCGTGGCTTCGACCAACGCCAGGGCGCCCGGCGTGTCGCTGTGCAAACAGATGGAATCGAATTCAATCGCCAGGTCTTCGCCCTCGGCGGTGCGCACCACGCCTTGTTGGCAAGCACGCAGCACTCGCTCGGCGACGTGGGCCGGGTCGTAGGCCCGCACATTGCGAGTGAAGACGATGGAGCCGCTGAGGTCGTATTCGCGATCGGCGTAGAACTCGCGAATCACCGGTTGGCCAAGTTCCGTGGCAACCCGCCAGATCACCGAATCGGGCATGCAATACAACAGCAATTCCGGCTCCAGGCGCTGGAGGTTTTCCACCAGCAAACGGGCGGCCTCTTCGTCGCGGGCCAGGTGCATGTAGAGCGCGCCGTGGGGTTTGATGTGTTGCAGGGCCACGCCTTGAACCCGGGCGAGTTCACGCAGGGCACCCAACTGATAGAGCATGTCGTCGACCAGTTCCTGGGCCGGCGCATGGATGTGCCGACGGCCAAAACCAACCAGGTCGCGAAACCCCGGATGCGCGCCGATAGCCACGCCCAGGCGCTTGGCCTGCTCGACGGTGCGGCGCATGGTGCTGGGGTCGCCGGCATGAAAACCGGTGGCGATGTTGGCCGAACTGATAAAACCCATCAGCTCGTTGTCGACGCCATCGCCGATGGTCCAGGGACCAAAGCCTTCGCCCATGTCCGAGTTGAAGTCTACTGCCTGCATGACGCTTGCTCCCAACGCTTGTGACTTCGTGAAGGCCAAGTTAGATTCCTCACACCCCCTTGGGAAGATCTATTATCAGATAGACCATCTTCTGAAAAACAGATACACCGTCACCCGGAGTGCTCATGTCCTTGACCCTGCGCCAAGTCCGCTATTTCGTCGCCACCGCCGAGATCGGGCAAATCTCTCAGGCCGCGATTCATCTGAATATTTCCCAGTCGGCGGTGACCACGGCGATCAAGGAACTGGAAGGCATTCTTGGCACGCTGTTGTTCCAGCGCTCGGCCCAGGGCATGAGCCTGACCGACGCCGGGCGGCACTTTTTGAATCGGGCCTACGTGATTTTGCGCAGCGTCGATGACGCGTTGAACAGCCCGTTGCCGGACATCCGCGCCAGCGGCGTGTTGCGCTTGGCGGCGAGCTACACAGTGATCGGTTATTTCCTCCCGCACCATTTGCAGCGCCTGGAACACTGGCATCCGGACGTGGCGATTGAAGTCCATGAACAGGAACGGCAAGCCATTGAACAAGGCTTGCTGGAAGGTCGTTTCGATATGGCCGTGGTGCTCACCGCCAACCTCACGCACCCGGACATCGTTTCAGAGATTCTCTTCAACTCCGAACGGCGGTTATGGCTGCCCAGCCGCCATCCGTTGTGCGAACGCTCGGCGGTCAGCCTCGCCGACGTCGCGAAAGAACCCTACATCCTGCTGACCGTCGACGAAGCCGAACAAAGCGCCATGCGCTACTGGGAACAGGCGCATCAACAGCCAAACGTGCGGGTGCGTACCAGTTCAGTCGAAGCGGTGCGCAGCATGGTCGCCAATGGCAGCGGCGTGGCAATCCTCTCGGACCTGGTGCACCGCCCCTGGTCATTGGAAGGAAAACGCATCGAAACCCTGACAGTCACCGACGAGGTGACGCCGATGAGTGTCGGACTGGCGTGGCATCGCGAGCGCGAATTCAGCCCGGCGATGCAGGCGTTCCGTAACTATTTCCACGATGCATTTTTGGCGCCACAACAGCTGTCCGCGCGACGCTGAAAACAGTGAAAACCATGCCTTTTTTTTGTGGAGTTACGATGAGAGTTTTGGCCCATTCCGGTCCGTTGTGACGGGGAAGATTCTGGTCGTTTTCTGCCCGTCACGAATGACCGGTTCGGGGGCATCAAAGCTTTTTACTTTGAAGCCAGTGATCAATGGCAACAACGAGTTCCGACTTGCACTCCACTGGCAGCCAATGGGCGCCCGCCGACACGCATGATTGTTCACGATAGGTAAAGACGACCTGTTGAAAGGCACCGATCACCCGTGCTTTTTTATAGCTGGGCAGTATCAACGCTGGCGCGCCCCACCACCGCCCCTTAATGCGACGACACATAAATGGACGGCCCGGCAGGCGCCGGCAACGCATAAGTCGCCTTCATCCATTCAATCTCCGCCTGTGGCGTGCGGCCAAACAGGCGCTTGAACTCGCGGCTGAATTGCGAGGCGCTTTCGTAGCCGACGTTGAACGCCGCCGTCGAGGCGCTCATGGTGTTGCGCAGCATCAATAACCGCGCCTGGTGCAGGCGAGTCGATTTCAAGTACTGCATGGGCGTGGAGTCCGTCACGCTGCGAAAGTGCAGGTGAAAGTTGGGGATGCTCATGTTGGCTTCGTGGGCGAGTGTTTCGACGTCCAGATGCTCGTGGTAGCAGCTGTGGATCTTGCGTATCGCCCGGGTGATCTTGCCGAAGTGCCCCTGGCGACTGAGCGCGGCGCGCATCGAGCCGCCCTGCTCGCCGGTCAGGATCCGGTAGTAGATTTCCCGTATCAGCGAAGGTCCCAGGATCTGCGCTTCACCCGGGCGACTCATGACCTCCAGAAAACGCAGCGTCGAGGTGCGCAGCAAGTCGTCCATGGGCGAGGCGTACATGCCTTTGGGTTGTGCATCGCTGGGGCCCAGGGTTTCGTCCACTTGCAACATCAACTCACTGGCCAGTTGCAGGTCCAGGCGCATGTAGACCGCCAGCATGGGCTCCGCGGCGCTGGCGTCGGTCTCCATGGTGAAGGGAACCGGGACAGACACCACCAGGTAATGCTGGGCGTCGTAGACATAGACGTCGTCGCCCAGATAGCCACGCTTGCGTCCCTGGCACAGGATCACGATGCCGGGCTCATACAACACCGGCGTGCGCGTCAGCGGTCGGTTCGAACGCAGAAAACGGATGTCCTCCAGCGCGCTGAGGTTGTAGCCCTCTACCGGTGCGAGCTTTTCCATCAACCGCACCATTCGCGCGGTGCAGGCATCCACCTGGGTCATTGACGAGCCTCTTGCTTGCCATTCAATCGTCCGTCGAACGGCTCAGCGCTTCCCATTGATCGATCTCCCTGGCCGCCCGGCTCAGCTTGTCGCGCACCAGGCTGAGGGCATCACTGCCCAGCAGCAAGTGGGCCGGCGGTGTCGGGCTGTCGATCAGTTGCAACATCGCTCGGGCCGCCTTCTGTGGGTTACCCGGCTGCTTGCCGCTTTTCTCTTCCCGCGCCTTGCGTATCGGGTCGAAACTGGCGTCGTAGTCGACAATGCTTCGCGGGGTGCGTTGCATCGAACGCCCCGCCCAGTCGGTGCGAAACGAACCCGGTGCCACGGCGGTCACGAAAATGTTGAACGGCAACAGTTCCTTGCTCAGCGTATCGGAGATACCTTCCAGCGCAAACTTGCTCGCGCAGTAGTAGGCAATGCCCGGCATGGTGATAGTGCCCCCCATGGAGGTGATATTGAGGATATGACCGGCACGACGCTGGCGAAAATACGGCACGAACGCCTTGGTCACCGCCACCGCGCCGAACACGTTGACATCGAACTGGCGTCGCATCTCTTGCAAGGGTGACTCTTCGAAGATGCCCTCATGGCCATAGCCGGCATTGTTGACCAGTACGTCGACCGGGCCGTGGCGGGCTTGTGTGACAGCGACCACGCTGTCGATCCGCTCGAAGTCAGTGACATCCAGGAGCACGCCATGGGCCTGATCCGGGGACAGTGCCTCGAAGGCCTGCAGCGCCGCTTCACTGCGCACGGTGCCGATCACCCGATGGCCCGCCGCAAGCGCTTCCCGCGCCAGGGCATTGCCCAGGCCGCTGCTGACGCCGGTGATGAATAGGGTTTTTCTGCTGCTCATGGCGAGCCTCCAATCAGGTGGGAACGAGGCCATGCTATCGGCGCAACACCTCGGCACCTATGCCGGTTTGCCTTGCAGCATTGCCTATTCCTATCAGGGCCCGGATGCCAGGGCCCGTCTCGACCATAGGCTCCGGCACATTTGCACTGACGTCAGCCGCCTGAATATAATGCGATTCATTATCAATTATGTATGTTTCCGGGATGCTGATGCGCAGCAACGACACACTGGGCAATGCCGACCTCACCCTGCTCTATCGCAGCCACCATTCCTGGTTGCACAGCTGGCTGAGCCGGCGCATCGGCTGTCACGAAAGCGCGGCGGACCTGGCGCAGGACACGTTTGTACGTCTGCTCAAGTCGCGTCAATTGAGCCCCTTGCGCGAACCCCGGGCTTATCTGAGCAGCATCGCCCGTGGGCTGATGATCGATCGGTATCGCCGTCGCGAGCTCGAACGCGCCTACTTCGAGAGCCTCGCGCTGCTCCCTCCACAAGCGGCCCCCTCTGAAGAAGAGCGACTGCTGATTCTTGATAGCCTCGAGCGGATCGACCGCCTGCTGGACCTGCTCAAACCGAGGGTTCGCGAGGCTTTTCTACTCGCCCAGCTCGACGGCCTGACCTGCCTGCAAATAGCCGAAAAACTGTGCGTTTCCCGCTCCACGGTGGAACGCGACCTGGCCAAGGCCCTGCAACACTGCTATCGCTTGCGTTATGCCGAACAGTGAAGCGCAAGCGCTGGATCCAGCCATGGTCGATCAGGCGATCCATTGGCTGGTACGCCTGCGCTTCAACCCTGCCAATGAGCAAACCCAGCGCAGTTTCGAGCACTGGCTGCAACAGCGTCCGGAACATCGATTAGCGTGGCAGCGCGTGGAAGCGCTTGGCGATGACTTCGCGGGCGTACCACCTGATTTGGCCCGGCACACCCTCAAAGGTGCCCGCTCAGGCCTGCATCGGCGCCAAAGCCTCAAGCTACTGGGTGCATTGGCCACCTTGGGTGGCGCGACCTGGCTGGGCCGCGACTACACACCGCTGCCGGCCATGCTGGCCCAGCAGCACAGCAAGACCGGCGAGCGAAAGCGCTTCCAGCTCGATGATGGCAGCCTTGTCCAGCTCAACAGCGACAGTGCGATCGACAGCTATTTCAACCCGCAGCGGCGCCTGATCGTTCTGCGGCGCGGCGAAATCATCGTCAATACCGGCGCCGATGCGGGCTCGGCCCAACTGCGCCCTTTCTGGGTACAAACACGCGACGGATTGATCAGCACTCTGGATGCCCGTTTCCTGGCGTACGAGCGTAACGACGGGACCCTTCTGGCGGTGCAACGCGGCGCAGTCAGCGTATTTCCTGGCTCCAGCAAAACCCTTGCGGTCAACGACACCGTCCAGGCCGGCAACCAGCGGCTGTTCACCTCAGGTGGCATTCGTGAGTTCAAGGATAACGGCCTGGATGTATGGAGCTGGAGCGACGGAGTGATCAGCGCACGCAATATGCGCCTCGGTGATTTCATCGGGGCCTTGTCGCGCTATCGCCCTGGCCTGTTGCGCTGCGCCGAAGAGGTCTCGGGCCTGCGGGTTTCCGGCACCTTTCAGCTCGCCGACACCGACCAGGTATTGGCATTGGTTGCGCAGTCACTGCACCTGCGGATCGATTATCGAACCCAATATTGGGTGACGTTGAGCGCCGCCAGCTGAGTGTTTTCGTCGCCGCCTATCAACATCAAATAAAAATGAGGTGATTTCTCATTCTCGTTCGGCATGTAAGAAAAGGCCGACCTACAGGCCGATCTGCCGATCCCCTTTCCACGGAGCGAGTTAATGAGTGCGTCCCCGGTTCCCCAGCGTCATCGACTGAATCGTGCCATCCACGGTGCGATCTTCGGCGTCATCGTCAGCAGCTATGCGCTACCGTCCCTGGCGCAGCCCTCGACCGTTGAGCAGACCCAGGTTCATCAGTGGAACATTCCCGCCGGTCCCCTGGCACCGGCGCTTGACCGCTTTGCCCGCGAGGCGGGTATCAGTCTTTCCTTCGACGCTTCAAGCGTAGCGAACCGCAATACCCGGGGCGTGAGCGGCACACTCGATACGTCCGAAGCGCTGTCGTCTCTGTTGCAGGGGAGCGACATCGCCATACAGCAGCAAGGCCCGAACGCTTACTTGCTGACGCCGCAAACCAAGGCGGATGCCGAACTCGAGGAATATCGCCTTGCGCCTATCCTCGTCAACGCCAAGGCCAGGGTCGATGGCACCGAAGACGCCAACTCGGTGGTCGCCCAGGAACTCTGGGTCGGCGGCAAGGTGGCCACCAGCATCCTCAACACGCCCGCCTCGGTTTCCGTGGTGACCGACAAGGAAATGAAGCAACGCAGCGTGAGCACGACCGAAGAGCTGCTGCAATACACGCCCGGGGTGATTACCGATTATTACGGCACTGACGACCGTAACGATTATTTCCAGATCCGCGGCTTCCAGGCCACGACCTATCGGGACGGCCTGACCCTGGGTTCAATGCGCGGCGTGCGCGAGGAGCCTTTCGCCTATGAGCGCGTTGAAGTAATACGCGGCGCCAACTCCACGTTGTTCGGCCCGGCCGACCCGGGCGGCTCGGTGAACTTTGTCAGCAAGAAGCCACGCTTCGACAAGTTCGGCCAGGGCTACGTCACCTACGGTTCTTTCGACCATGTCGAAACCGGGATCGATGTCGGCGACTCGCTGAACGAAGAAAAAACCGTGGCCGGTCGCTTCACGGCAAAGATGCAAGACAGCGATCGCGAGTACGACCATTCACGGGACGACAACAAGTTCCTGATGGGCGGCCTGACCTGGTCACCGACGGACTTCACCTCGGCCTCGGTGATCGTGGACTACCTGAAAACCCAAAGCTCTCCCAACAGCGGCGGCTACCCGCTGGACAAGGAATACGACCGTGACAAGTTCTACGGCGAGCCCAGCTACAACTTCCACGATGTCGAGCGCACCAACATCAGCGGCACCTTCAGCCATGATTTCGACAATGGCTTCGTGCTGCGCAGCAACTTGCGCTACAGCAAACTGACCGATGATTTCGGCTATGTGTTCCTCAGCGACTCCCCTACCCGCACCGGCACCACAGTCCCGCGTTATATCTTTGGCACTGACAGCGACGCCGAGCAACTGAACGGCAACTTGATGCTGCAATACGATGCCCGCTTCGAAAACATCGACAGCAGTACATTGGTGGGCGTGGAGTACGGCGACTCTTCGACCGAAGAGCGCTCCGTCTATGCCACGACAGGCTCCATCGACCTGGCCAACCCCGTGTTCACAGGTGTACCCAGCGGCGTAGCGCCCTATAGCAACGACAAGCTCGACACGAAAACCAAGGCCGTGTTCCTGCAGCAGAACCTGTCCTTCTTTGAGCGCTTTATCGTCACCGCCGGTGTGCGCAACGACTCGCTGGATCTGTCCAGTACCGACATCAACAACGTAAAGGAGTCGGATGATTTCTCGGAAACCTCCTATCGCGGCGCACTGACCTATATCGTCAACGACGAAGTGTCGACCTACGTCAGCATGGTCGAGTCGGTCTCGCCACCCACGGTCGGCGTGGTCCCCAAGACAGGCAGGCAATATGAAGTGGGGGTGAAATATGCGCCCATCGGCATGGACGCGTTGTTCTCGGCGGCGGTCTACGACCTGACCCAGGAAAATGTCAGCATCGCCGTCGTACTGCCCAGCGGTGTCATCGAGCAACAAACCGTTGGCGAATCACGGGTACGCGGCCTGGACCTGGAAGCCAAGGCTGAGCTGACCCCCAACCTGAGCCTGGTGGGTGGCTACTCTTATATGGAGTCCGAAGTGTTGCGCGGTACTTTGTACGACGGCAGTTCACTCAAAGGAAATGAGTTCGCCACGGCCCCCAAACACTCCGCGTCGCTATGGAGCTATTACAACATCTCCGACACCGATGTCAGCGTTGGCCTGGGTGCGCGTTATGTGGGTTCCTATTACTTCGACGCGGCCAACACCGGCACCAGCGATGGCACGACGCTCTTCGATGCGGCCTTCAACTACAAACTCTTCAAAGGCACTGACCTGGCGATCAACGTCAGCAACCTTCTGGATGAGCAACATGTGGTTGGTTCGGGGACCGCGAACTACTACAACCCGGGCCGTGAAGTCACCGCTAAGTTGAGTTACAACTGGTAAAGAGTTGGCCGTTCATGATGGGGCTCGGCTTGATGCGGGTCAGTCATCGAACGGCGAAAACCTGTGGGAGCACAACTTGCTCCCAGGTTTGAATCTACAGAGCAAGACTGCGGCGAGCATCAAATACCCGGGCCGCTGACGCGAGCCGGCAACCTGGCCAACCGATCCCAACCCTCGGCACTGATCCCGGAACAGTTCAGCAACCACAGTGTGTGCAACGGCAATTGCTCCAACACCGGCACTGCGGCTGAGGTAATCCGCGATTCCCCGGGATCTGCCGAGATCGTCAGATCACTCAACGGCAGCCGAGCAAGGTGGGCCACTCCGGCGTCGGTGAGCCAAGGGCTGTCATACAAACCCAGGCGCCGCAGCGGCAGATCGCACAAGCAGGCCAGGTCGGCATCGCGCAGATCCAGACCGCTTATTTCAAGTTGCTCCAACGGCAAACCCAACTCGACAAGCTTGCGCAGAACCTTCCCATCCACGCCGCGACAAAAGCTGAGATTCAGCCGCTTCAGTGGCAGGCCGGCGAGTTGTTTCAGTTCCTTCCAAGTGAGGTCGTTCAATGACAGGTCCAGGGACTCCAACGCCAAACCACGCAGATCGCTCAACGTATCTGCATCGATGCCTTGCACATCGGAAAGCCCCAGGCGCTTGAGTGGAAACCTGTGCAGCACATCGAGCCGCTCGATCACTTGTTGTGAAGATTTGAGATTCAGGTCGGCGAGTGGCATACCTTCCAATATCTCAAGGTCGTCCTCGCCAACATACGAAGACTGGAGCGAAAGCCGTTCGATGGGCAGGTCCCAGATAGCGTGGAGCATGGCATCCGTTGCGTAACATTGATCCAGGCTCAGGGAGCGCAATGCGCTCAGGCCGGAGAGCCATGCAGGGTCCTCCAGAATTGCACCGTTCCAACCGAGGGACAGTTGCTCAAGGGGGTGACTGCCTAAGTGCGCCATCCCACGGGACGTCAGCTCGCCGACGCGTTCCAACGTGAGTGATCGCAACCTGAGGTTTGACAGCCCGAGAAGGCCATCGTCGGTGACGTCATCGCAACGGTTCAGCGACAGTTCTTGCAGCGAGCTATTGCCGAGTTGCTTGAAGAATTTGTCGTCGAAGTCTTCGCCATAGGTGCTTAACGTCAGCCGGCGCAGCCGTTCGAGGGAAGGCAGGCTGGTGGCGTTATCGTCTCGGGAGAATCCGCTGATTTCCAGGTTCTCGAGAGCGAGGCCTGGCAAGCGTTGCCATACACTTGGATCGCAGCTGAAACGTGGGCTGTTGAGCACCAACGTGCGCAAGGGCAGCCCAGCCAGGGCGTCGCACCAGGCCAGCTCGGCGTTATCCAACTCTAGATGATCGACCGGCAAGTTACGAAGCTGCGCCAGCAACGGCCCGGGGCGGTTGGTATGTGCCGTGGTGTTCAACTGAGCAATCACGACGTTAGCGGCCGGATCGCACAGGCCTGCGGCGAGGCGTACGCCGTCCAATGAAACCTCGGCGGTGTCGAGCAGATCGCGGTAAAGCGCGGCACGTGTGGTGATGTCATCGGGGTGGGTGGTGAGTTGGGTGGTCAGCGCGTTGCGGGTGGGGTTGTGCACGGTTTACTAGTCCGAAGTGGGCGAGCGCTGGGCCGGCTGCGAAAGAGAAAAGTGGCCATAAGGGAAGCACAAAAAAGAGCCTTGCTGAAGAGGATATTGAGACGGAAAACGAGGTACCCGGGCCTTGTTCCGAATTACAGATTTCTAGCAGAAGATCAACGACGGCGCCCCTCAGGACAACTCACCCACCTAAAGGCTGTACAAATCCCCTGTGGCGAGGGAGCTTGCTCCCGCTGGGCTGCGCAGCAGCCCCCCTCTATGAACGCTCCGCCCCCAAACGGAAGCAAACACCTCGCCGCCGCCAGCAGCCCAACCCCACGTAACGAATACCACCACAGACAGGCTAAACGTCCTACATCAAGCTCGGAAAGCGGCGTCTTGTAGCACCCGGACAATGCGGCCTATATTCCGTCGTCGTCCTAATGGCGACTCGGGTTTGGCGACCCGGCAACGAGGTGCGAGAGCGATTGCTTGTTTGCAGGCGCTCCCGCATCCGCGATACTGCCGCCGCAATGGCAGTTGTGCGCGGGAGATCTCCGGGTCTGCCGGTGCCTCGTTCCGGTTCGCCAACCTGCGTACAGCTGCCACCTTTTCGTTTGGCGACGAACAGTGGGTAGCTCTTACTTACTAACGAGGCCACAACTTATGAATAGATACATGCCCATCACCGGCATCGACTGCATCCCCGCCACCCTGCTCATCGACACCGAAGCCCCGCTCGACGTCCTCTTCGAAACCGCCGACTACCGCATCCGCACCGTGACCCAACTGCTGGAAAACATCGCGTTTCGCTCGGAAATCAGCTCCGACACGCTGGTGCTCTCCGACCTTTGCAAAATGCTGACGATATCGTTGCGCGATGGGTGTGACGTGATGGATGTTATTGGGAGGCGGTTGCGGGCGCAGGCGGCTGAGTAAATGAAAACGGGCGACCTTTCGGGTCGCCCGTTTCGTTCAAATGCTTTATCAGCACACGCACTTACTGACTATTTCACTAGTAGCTAGGGCAAAAACCTACACCGGTATCAGCATGCACATGGAACAGATTACCTCCCTTCAAAAATGAGAATCTGCTCGGGGACCGATCAATCTGAGCGAAGCGCTCTCATCATCAAGCCAGGTTACGATTTTTCTCCAGAATCTCCGCATTATCCTTTGAGTTCTTGTTGCTTTTCCCTTTAATATTCAGGGGCACAACCCCCTATTATTGCCAATCCACCTTACCAACATCGAGCGCGATTTTCAGCAACCTCAAGATCTCTAGGAATTTAGCGCTGTAGCCGACCTTGTTCAACCTGAGACTGACTCAATGATCGTCACCCACCTAATACTGAAAAATTGGCGTAACTTCCGAAATGTGGATATCCCGCTGCGCGAACGTACTTATCTGCTAGGCGCAAATGCTGCGGGAAAATCAAATCTCCTTGATGTCTTCAGGTTTTTACGAGACATATGTAAACCTCAAGGCGGCGGACTGCAAAAAGCTATCCATGACAGGGGCGGAGTTCAGAAACTTAGATGCCTACACGCTCGGCGCGACCCAGAAGTCCGGATTGAAATTCATTTATCCGATAACGCAGATGATGCCGAGCCGCTCTGGCGATACATTCTAGGATTCAAACCCGAAGGTAAGGGAGCACAGCGCACACTCATCTCCATAGAACAAGTATGGCAAAAGGAAAAACTAGTCTTAGATCGACCGAACAAAGGCGACATTGAGGACACCATGCGCCTAACTCAAACAGCACTAGAGCAAATTCAAGTTAACGCAAAGTTTCGCGAGCTAGCGATTTTTTTCGGCGAAACAACCTACCTTCACTTGGTCCCACAACTATTAAAATATGCAGAGCAACTTGGAGGACAGCGATTAGAGGATGATCCATTCGGACAGGGTTTTCTTGAACGTATAGCATTAACACCAGCCAAAACAAGAGATGCCAGACTCAAAAAAATTGAATCCGCTTTAACTATAGCTGTACCTCAGTTTAAAGAGTTGCGATTTGCTCCAGACAAAATAAAGGGACACCCTCACTTAGAAGCGCGTTATAGCCACTATCGCCCTAATGCTGGCTGGCAGCGAGAAGAGCAATTTTCTGACGGAACACTACGGCTTCTTGGACTACTTTGGGTTCTGCTTGAGGGAGACTCACTTTTACTCCTCGAAGAACCGGAGCTGTCTTTGAACGATTCGATAGTGAGAGAAATACCCCGACTCCTACAACGCGCACTACGCGGAAAGAAGCAACGTCAAGTTCTCATAAGCACTCACAGCGAAGCACTTCTGAGTAATCCAGGCATTGACGGCAGAGGGGTGTTATTACTGGAGCCAGAGTTAGAGGGAACAAGAGTCAGAGGCATTGATGACAAAGAGTCCTTTGCACTCGAAAGCGGACTATCAGTTGCCGAGGTTGTGCTTCCTAAAACACATCCAAATTTAAGTGAACAGATGAGCCTGTGGCGATGAGTTGGATTTTCCTCGCGACCGAGGATGAGCTAAGTGAAAGAGTAGGCATCCGATTAGCTGCAGAGGCTGGCTTAGAGGTAGGTCAATGCTTGAGGCGAAATGGCTTCGGCTATCTCAAAAGTAGAGTTGGGAACTTTTGCCAAATGGCAAAACAAGCACCAGTTTTCTTGATTACTGATTTAGACCAAAAAAATGCGCAAATGCCCTTATAACTGAGTGGTCAGGAAAGTTTCACAGACCTGAAAATTTCTTGTTCCGGGTCGCCGTTCGAGAGGTTGAATCTTGGCTGCTTGCAGATGAAGTTGGGATTCAGCACCTTCTAGGTAGAAAAAGCCCAGTACCTAGTAGGCCTGACGAGCTCTTCGATCCGAAGAAAACATTACTTTCACTAGCCCAACATGCTCCGAAAGCAATCAGAGATGAACTCGTCGCACAGCGGGGAGCCGTGGCAGGTCAGGGGATTGGCTACAATGCCTTACTTGGTGAATGGGTGAATGACATGTGGCAACCTCAAAGAGCTGCAGAGCGCTCCCCGAGTTTATCTAGAACTCTAATCCGCCTTCGTGAACTTTCTAACCGAATAAATAACTGATTGTGTGACGATGCGGACAGCAACAAAGGGGCAAATTGATTCGATCAGCAAGGGCCGAGATCAGGAAGAACGGACACTTGAAGAAGGCTAAGCAAGCGCCATTCAAATTCCTCCCTTTTTCGCTAAAATCAGTCCCCCCTTACCTCCGCCTTATTAAACAAAACAACACTTTGGAGAAAACGAATATAACCCACAGAACAAAAAACAGCCCCACGATTATTTGCATCAACTAAAAACCCCAGCACTTTATCTGTTGCTCAGCCTAGAGTAACACTTCACACAAGTGTTGCTTTCCATAGGCGGGCCATTTTCCGAAAACTCCATGCGTAGAGCGTGTGTTTCAAAATCGTACTTTAGCCATGGCTGTACATAGCCGATTAGCATATCAACCCTACCTAGGGCCTCTTTGCTAGGTGGGCCTAGCTTTGCAATAACATCTTGAACACGCCATGCTTAAGCTTTACGACCAAGAACATCTGCCTTGTATGCCGAATACCCTTCGTGGCGCTGCACGAAAAAATGAATTTGGTTTAATTTCCCCCGAACGAAATCCCAGCTCCAAGCCGGGCTTAATAAACTTATAAAACCTTGTCTTCCCTTCGGGATCATTATAGCTATCCGGGTCTCTGAAATAGCTGGCGGCTCTCCTACCTTCTGGTACAGCTCCGTCACCATTGGCCCTCCTTCATCTTGGCCAAGAGCTCGAACAAAATCCGACCACGTATTCATTATTTAATACCCCCCTGTGAACAGGCACAGCAAAGCCAGGCACGACCTCGCCCACAGGGCGGGTGAGAACATGTTCGATCCCTCGATACAGAAATGACAGCAAGCTCGTGAGCGGACGAAGAGCCGAATGCCGGCTTACCCCCCATGAAACACTCACGTTGCTGATGCGCAAAACCACGCGCACACCAGACCCTGCATATCGCTTTCGGTTCAAGAGAGCGGGAATTTTCCATCCAAAAAAGAGACGCGTCTCACAGGACGCGTCGAAAAACACAACACAAAACGACTGCTCGGATTGCGCAGACGCCTACAGACGCTCATCCAGGAAACTCACCACGGTTCCCATGCAAGCCATCCGTTCCTCGATATGGGGCATATGGCTGGAGTGTTCGAACAACGCCCAGCGAATGTCGGGAACATGATCCACATAGGGTTTGACCACCAACGGCGTCGCTTCATCGTATCGGCCTGAAATCAGCAGGGTCGGCACGCTGATCCGAGGCAAGCGATCGGTGATGGACCAGTCCTTCATGCTGCCGATCACATGGAATTCGGTGGGGCCATTCATGGCGTGATAAACGGTAGGATCGGCATCGATCTGGGCAAAGGTCCGGGCGACTTCATCGGGCCAGGGCGTGACACGGCAGACATGACGGTCGTAGAAAACCCGAGCGGCCTCAAAATACTCGGTAGACGTCAAGGTTCCGGCCCGCTCGTGCTTGAGCAGCGTTTGCTGCACCTCAAGGGGTAGAAGCTGGCGCAAGCGATTGACTTCAAGGAGCCACGTGGACATGTCCGCCGGGGAGTTGGCGATAATCAACGCGCGCAAGCCCGCAGGCTGGAGCACCGCATGTTCGCTGGCCAGCATGCCGCCCCAGGATTGCCCCAGCAGTGCGTAATGGTCGCGAATGCCCAGGTGATCCAGCAGGTTCTCCAACTCATCGAGAAAGAGCGCCACGTTCCAGAACGAGGGGTCTTTTTCCGGAAGATGGGTGGAACGCCCATTGCCCAGTTGGTCGTAATGAATCACCGGATAGCCACTGTTGGCAACATCCTTGAAGGCATCGACATAATCGTGTGTACAGCCCGGGCCGCCATGCAGGATCAGCAGCGGCGTACGGCCACTGCTGAAATCGCCCGTGATGCGATACCAGGTCTGATACGGACCAAAAGGCGCAAAGCCTTCGTGCGTTACGGGAACATCCATTTCGTGCCACTCCCTAGAAATCCTGCGGAACACGATACCGGGGACTGGACGGCGGAATAACTAGAGAAACAGATAGGTTTTTACCCGATTTCAGCTATCGAGCAACCGATAGTGCACCGCCCTGACCACGGCCTGGACTCGATTCCTGGCGCCAAGCTTGTGCATTGCAGAAGTCAGGTGGAGGGTGATGGTGGCCAAGGAACGATTCAGTTGCCGGGCGATGTCCGCCGCCGTCAACCCTTCAGCGGCTAATCTCAAGCACTCACGCTCGCGCTTGGTCAGGCGAACCGGGCATGCGCGGGCCTCCTTGCCGAGCAGCGGAAAAGCCGCCTCTTGCAAGGCATGGGAAATCAGGCTGAAGTCGCCCAGCGTTTGCCGGACATCCTGCAGGATGCTCCCCTTCGTATCGGTGCGCAGCCCGGTCAATGTCGCAAAGCCACCTTTGGGCAAATGCATCGGCACCGTCACGCCACAGGTCATGCGCGAATCCCGCAGGTAGCTCACGACCGGTGCATGACTCTGGCCGATGAACGACTGCAGCACCGTGTCGGCCTCCGGTCGATAGGACCAGACAAAAGGAGATATGGCATTGATTGCCAGATGCTGGACGGGGTCGATCTGGTAATAACCTGCTTCACACCAGAGCGAATGCCAATCATGGGGGGTATTGCGCAACTTCAGCACAGTCGGGGTGATCAGTGCCCCATCATGATCCAGCGGCACCGGACTGTAGTCGTACACCAAGGCTTCAAAGCCTAGCGCCTGGACCATCCCCAGGGTGTTATCCAGCTGTTCGTCCAGGCTCCTGCCAGACAAAAGACGGGTATTGAAGTCAGACAGCTTGGCCTGCATCCATTCAGCTCCCTTATTAATTTCAATCCTGAAATCGTGCAAGTAGAATGCCACGCCTGAGCGAGGGAATGCCAGGGATCAAACCTATAAGAATTGCTAGCTTATGGGCGCGTAGCTTCCTCGGTAAGGTTTAGCCAACGGGCGCACCTGAGCAGGAGAGCAATGATGTGGCGTGAGATCGAGCCAGACCAGCGGTACGACGTGGAAGTCGATGGTCATCGTCTGGTGGCCTATGGCTTTGGCGACGGCGACGACGTGCTGTTGTGCCTCAATGGCGGCCCGGGATTGCCTTGCGATTATCTGCGTGACAGCCATGGCTGGCTCAAGGAAAAGGGCTTGCGGGTCATCGCTTTCGATCAGTTGGGTACCGGCGCCTCGGCCAGGCCTACTGACGAATCCCTGTGGGACATCACCCGCTATGTGGCGGAGGTAGAGACCGTCCGCCAAGCCCTCGACCTGGGCAAGGTGCACCTGCTGGGGCACTCCTGGGGTGGCTGGCTGGCGATCGAGTACGCCATTCATCACCCTCAATCGCTGAAAACCCTGATCCTGGAAAATACCGCCGGCGATATTCCTCATCTGTCCCTGGAGCTGGAGCGTCTACGGGCTGCCCTGGGCAGTGAGACCGTCGCGATGATGCAGCGCCACGAAGCCTTGGGCACCCTGGATCATCCGCAATACCAGGCGGCCATCACCCTGCTCAACTATCGTCATGTCTGCCGCCTGGACGAGTGGCCAGCACCGGTGACACGTTCCCTGGGCGACTGGAACATGGGGCCTTACATGACCATGCAGGGCCCCAACGAATTTCTCTATACCGGCAATCTCAAGGACTGGAATCGCATCGAGCAGATGGCCGGCTTCGAAATGCCTGTGCTGATCACCACCGGTCAACATGATGAACTGACGCCAGCCTGTGCGATGCGCATGAAAATGGCACTCAAGGATGTACAACTGAATGTGTTCCCCAACAGCAGCCACATGCCGTTCTACGAAGAGCCCCACGCCTACTTCCCGGTCCTGCTGGACTTTCTGCACCGCCATCGGAACTAGCCCATGAACCTGGCGCGCTACCGTTTCATACTGTCGCGCCCGCTACAGCTATTGCCGGTGCTGTTTGGCATCAGCATGATCACCTTCGTGCTCGTGCGCTCGATCCCCGGGGACCCCGCCAGGGCGCTGCTGGGCTCGCGCAGCACGCCGGAGGCGCTGATCAGGATTCGTGCCCAGTACGGTCTCGACCAGCCCTTGTGGATGCAGTACTTCTACTTTCTCAAGAACCTGCTCAAAGGCGATCTCGGCCAATCGCTGCTCTACAAAGTCGACGCCTTGCAGCTGATCAGTACCCGCATTGAGCCAACCCTGTTCCTGGTGCTCGGCAGCGTACTGCTGGCGCTGCTGATTGCCGTGCCGCTGGCCACGGTAGCGGCACGCAACAAGAGCGGTTGGCAGGATCATCTGATTCGCCTGTTCACCACGGCAGGGCTCGGCATGCCGGCGTTCTGGCTAGGCATCATGTTGATCCTGCTGCTCAGTGTGCAGTTGGGACTGTTCCCGGTCTCAGGCTATGGACGTACAGGGTGGGACAAACTGCATCACATGGTTTTGCCGTGCCTGACCATTGCCTTGGCACTCTCCGCCGTTCTGGTGCGCAACCTGCGCGCCAGCATGCTCATGGAGCTACAAGCCGATCATGCCACCGCCGCACGGGCCCGGGGCTTGTCCGAGCGGGCGATATTTCGTCGGCATGTGCTGCCCAACTCCCTGGTACCGGCGGTCAACCTGCTGGCGGTAAATATCGGCTGGTTGATCAGCGGCACGGTGGTCATCGAAAGTCTGTTTGCCATTCCCGGCATCGGTCAATTGCTGGTACGCGGCATCTTTACCCGCGACTACATGGTGGTCCAAGGCGTGGCCATGGTGCTGGCCCTCGCCACCGTCACGGTCAATTTCCTCGCCGATGTGCTGACCGTGATGATTGATCCGCGGGTGAACATGCGATGAGCGGCCAGACCCTCAGTCCCGCCTGGCGTCTTGCGCTGCGCTTCGGCTTGCGCAACGGTCGCCTGGCCACCGTGCTAGGCCTGGCGATTCTGTTTGGCTGGCTGTTGCTCGCACTCTTGGCACCCTGGGTCGCGCCCTTCGATCCGATTGCCCAGAACACCGATATTCGCCTGCTGGGGCCGAGCCTGGCCCATCCGTTCGGCACGGACAATTTCGGTCGCGACGTTCTTTCCCGAGTGATCTGGGGTGCGCGCATCGACTTGCAGATTTCCGTGATCGGAGTGGTGTTCCCGTTCTTGATCGGCACTTGCGTCGGCGCCTTGGCCGGCTATATCGGTGGCCGGTTCGACACGATCTGCATGCGCCTGATCGATATTATCCTGGCCTTCCCCTTCCTGGTGCTGATGTTGGCAATCATGGCCATCCTCGGCCCCGGCCTGAGCAGCTTTTATATTGCGATGGCCCTGGTGGGTTGGGTGTCCTATGCACGGCTGATCCGTTCGCAGATCCTGGTGCTCAAGCACAGCGATTTCGCCCTGGCGGCCAAAAGCCTGGGCTTCGGCCATGGACGCATTCTGTTTCGGCACCTGTTGCCCAATGCCATGTTCGGTTCGATCGTATTTTCCATGTCCGATGCGGTACTGGTACTGCTCAATGGGGCGGCGGTCAGCTATCTCGGCCTGGGGGTTCAGCCCCCCACCGCCGAGTGGGGCACGATGGTCGCCGAAGGCCAGAGTTTTATCACCAGCGCCTGGTGGATCTGCACCTTCCCGGGACTGGCGATCGTCACCTTGGCCATGGGCTTCAGTCTGCTGGCCGACGGTGTCGCCGAGCACCTCGGAGAACGCCCATGAGCACACCGGTGCTGCACGTCGAGGACCTCAGCGTGATCGCCGGCCACGGTGAGGGCGAGGTCACGCTGGTGGATCGCGTGTCATTTGACTTGGCCGAAGGCGAAATCCTCGGTCTGGTGGGTGAAAGCGGCTCAGGCAAGACGATGGCCTGCCGGGCCTTGATGCGTTTGCTGCCCTCTGCAAACCTGCGGGTCCAAGGCACGGCCGTGCGCCTTGCCGGCAAGGACCTGCTGACACTGGATGAAGCCGACATGCGGGGCATACGGGGTCGGCGGCTCGGGATGATTTTTCAGAATCCCGGCAGTCATCTTGACCCGTTGATGCGTATTGGCGAACAGATCGGCGAGGGCATACGCCTGCATCAGGGGGCGTCCAAACGTGAAGCACGGGCGAAGGCCATTGATGTGTTACGCCAGGTGGGCATTCCCGATCCGCTAACGCGGGTCGACAGTTATCCCCATGAGTTTTCCGGTGGCATGCGTCAACGCGCCATGATCGCCGTGGCATTGGGTTGCAACCCCCAGGTGCTGATCGCCGATGAGCCGACCACCGCCCTGGATGTCACGGTACAGGCACAGATCCTGCGCCTGCTCCTGGATTTGCGCGACCAACGTGGGCTGTCAATCATCATGATCACCCACGACCTGGGGATCGTCGCCCAGACCTGTGATTCCATCGCGGTGATGTACGCCGGTCGGCTCTGCGAGCACGGCAACAAGCTTGATCTGCTGGCTCACCCACGACATCCCTATACGGCGGCCCTGATCGACTGCCAACCGGCTACCAGCGCCGGCCATGCCATGCTCAAAACCATCGCCGGCCAGCCTCCTCTGCTGAATGCGCTGCCCACGGGTTGCCGCTTCAATCCTCGCTGCCTTCAACAGGGCAACCAGTGCACGCGGCTGTTGCCACAGATGCAAGTCACGACAGAGGCACACCGGGTGGCCTGCCATTACCCGCTGCCTGTGGGAGCTTCGTCATGAGCCTGTTGCACGTGAAAGATCTGCAGGTGCGCTTCGCCGCCCCAGGCAGTGGTCCGTTCGGAATCAACAGGCAATGGGTGAAAGCCGTCAACGGCGTGTCGCTGAGTCTGGCCACCGGGGAGGTGCTTGGGTTGGTGGGGGAGTCGGGCAGCGGCAAGAGCACCCTGGGTCGGGCCATCTTGCGCCTCACTGAGGTCAGCGCCGGACAAATCCTGTTCGATGGCGTGGATATGGCCCGAGGCAAGCGGATCGACATCGAGCGACTGCGCCACGAAACCGCGATGATTTTTCAGGATCCCTATACCGCCCTCAATCCACGGATGAGCATTGGCGACACCCTGGCTGAAGTGCTGCGAGTGCGCTGTGCGACTCCTGCCTCGCTGATTCGCCAGCGGGTCGATGAACTGCTGAACCTGGTCGGCCTGCGACCGGAGCTGGCCCACCGCAAACCGGGTTCGTTGAGTGGCGGTCAATGCCAACGTGTAGGGATCGCCCGGGCACTGGCCATCGAGCCACGGTTGATCATCGCCGATGAATGCGTGGCCGCGCTGGACGTTTCCATCCAGGGACAGATCATCAACCTGCTGCTGGAGCTGCGACAGCGCATGAACCTGGCGATAGTGTTCATCGCTCACGACCTGGCGATCGTTCGGCGGCTCTGTGATCGGGTCGCCGTAATGTACCTCGGCGAGATCGTCGAGCAAGGCCCCACGGAGGCCGTGTTCAGCAGCCCGCGGCATCCTTATACCGTCGCGCTGATCCAGTCCATTCCCCACATCGACCCGACTCGACCGTTGCTGAGCGAACCCCTGCCTGGCGAGCCCCCCAGCCCCCTGAACCTTCCATCCGGCTGCGTTTTTCACCCGCGCTGCCGGTATGCACAACCCATCTGCGCGAAAACGCCGCCCCCCAGCCATGACATCAATGGACATCGTTATAGCTGCGTGCTCGGAGAGCCATTGCTCTAAAAACATTCACCAATAGGGAGTTTGACCATGCGATCGAAACATTTGAAGTTGCTGACCGCCGCGACGTTGACCGCTTGCACACTGGCGGCCGGTGTCGCCCAGGCAGCAGGCGTGCTGACCATCGGTTGCCGTGAAGAAAGTACGACGTTCGACCCGATCAAAAGCGCGCAGAACCGTGATAACTGGGTGTTCTCCAATGTCTACGACGTATTGGTGCGCGTCGACAACACCGGCACCAAGCTGGTACCGGGGTTGGCCGAAAGCTGGCAGGTTTCCGACGATGGCAGGACCTATACCTTCAAACTGCGCTCGGCCAAGTTCTCCGACGGCTCAGCGATTACCGCCAGCGATGCAGCGTTCAGTCTGTTGCGCATCCGCGACAACAAAGGGTCACTGTGGAGCGACTCCTACAAGATTATCGACAAGGCCCAGGCAACCGACCCGCAGACACTGGTGGTGACACTCACGAGCCCTTCAGTGCCCTTCCTCGCGCAACTGGCGTTGCCCAACGTCTCCATCCTGTCGCAAAAGGCCATGGAGAAAATGGGTGAGGAAGCCTATGCCCAGGACCCCGTCGCTTCTGGCGCCTTTATCGTCAAGGAGTGGCTACGCGGTGATCGCGTGGTGCTGGAGAAGAACCCCAACTTCTGGCAGGCCGACAAGGTGAGCCTGGATGGCGTGGAATGGATCTCCATCCCGGATGACAATACGCGGATGTTGAAGGTACAGGCCGGCGAACTGGATTCGGCGATCTTCGTGCCCTTCTCGCGCGTCGAAACCCTGAAGAAAGATCCCAACCTGGTCGTACACATGGATCCCTCCACCCGTGAGGATCATCTGCTGATCAACCATGAGCACGGACTGCTGGGCAAGCCTGAAGTACGTCAGGCCCTGGACTTTGCGATCAACAAAAAATCCCTGGTCGATACCGTGACGTTCGGCCATGGCCAGGTGGCGTACTCCTACATTCCTAAAGGAGCGCTTTATCACAATGCCGATAATCTGCAGCGCCCGTACGACCCGGAGAAAGCCAAAAAAATGCTGGCAGATGCAGGCGCTTCAGGCCTGAAGCTCAACTATGTGGTCAATGCGGGCAATGAAGCCGACGAGCAGATCGCCGTGCTGGTCCAGCAACAGCTCGCAGCAGTCGGCGTGACAGCCACCTTGCAGAAAGTCGACCCAACCCAGAGTTGGCAGATGCTGATCGACGGCGACTACGATCTGTCCGTGATGTACTGGACCAACGACATCCTCGACCCGGACCAGAAGACCACCTTCGTGCTGGGACATGACACCAACATGAATTACATGACCCGCTACAAGAACGACAAGGTCAAGGATCTGGTCGCGGCCGCGCGAGTAGAAGTGGACCCGACCAAGCGCAAGCAGATGTATACCGACCTTCAGGCAATCGCCAAGCAGGACGTCAACTGGATCGATCTCTACTACAGCCCGTACATCAATATTTCACGCAAGAACATCGAGCACTTCCAACAAAACCCACTGGGACGCTTCTCTCTTGAGGAAACAGTGAAGCGCTAGCGAGTAGTGGCCTTCATCCGAGTCGGATGGGGCCAGTGGCAACGCCTTGATCATGAATCGAGGCTTGCCGCGCAGGTCGAACAGAGGCCCCGCGCAGGCTTCGACCTTGGCACGCACGCTGATGCGTCTTATCGGTTGACCGTTCCACCAGAAGGCCAGGGCATGACCCGCTTCGTGGAAGGCCGTGCTGCGCGGGCATTTGTTCATGATGGGGCCCGTCACGGCAGGCGCCGCTCATATCTGCCTCACCCCCGGACGCCGATAAAAGATTGTCCCTATCGAGCGTTAATACTGCGCCTATTAGCTATCTGCCAGAGGGGAACTAGCCTGAATTCAGGCTGGTGTAATCCGGCCCGTGAAACCTGACAAGAGATAGGAAGCGTTCAGAAACGTACTGGGCTTGCCGTGGGCCATCGTATTGGCAATTAGACGTTGCCGCGTGGCAGAACATGATCAGTTGAGCGAACTGTGAGCCCTGCGCCCTGTGTCATTTATTTCGCCTGTCGCTATTCGAAGCCCGCCGGGCCGGATAGCTGGATGAATACGACCAAAGGTAGCTTCTCATGGCAAACGAATCGAAATGCCCATTCAATCACGCCGCTGGCGGTGGCACGACGAACCGCGACTGGTGGCCGAACCAACTGAATCTGAAGATCCTGCACCAGCACTCCTCGCTGTCCGACCCAATGGGCGAGGATTTCAACTATGCCGAAGCGTTCAAGCGCCTGGACTTCCAGGCCTTGAAACAAGACCTGAATGCGCTGATGACCGACTCGCAAGACTGGTGGCCAGCGGACTTCGGCCACTACGGACCGCTCTTTGTCCGCATGGCCTGGCACAGTGCAGGCACCTACCGCACCGGTGATGGACGCGGTGGGGCGGGTTCCGGCCAGCAGCGGTTTGCGCCGCTCAACAGCTGGCCCGACAACGTCAGCCTCGACAAGGCGCGTCGGCTGCTGTGGCCGATCAAGCAGAAGTATGGCCGCAACATCTCCTGGGCCGACCTGATCGTCCTCACCGGCAACGTCGCGCTGGAGTCCATGGGCTTCAAGACCTTCGGCTTTTCCGGTGGTCGTGCCGATGTCTGGGAGCCGGATGAAGACGTCTACTGGGGTTCCGAAAACAAATGGCTGGGGGGCGATGTTCGCTATGGCAAGCCCGACAAAGCCGCCATGCAGGATCCCGGCGAAGGCCAATTGGTGGCCGAACCTGGCAACGAAGAAAGCCGCACTGACGAAGGACGCAACCTGGAGAACCCGCTGGCCGCCGTGCAGATGGGGCTGATCTACGTCAACCCGGAAGGCCCCGAGGGCCAGCCGGACCCGGTCGCCGCCGGGCTGGATATTCGCGAAACCTTCGCCCGCATGGCGATGAACGACGAAGAAACCGTGGCACTGATTGCCGGCGGCCACGCCTTCGGCAAGACCCACGGCGCCGGGCCTGCGGACAATGTCGGCGCCGAGCCCGAGGCCGCTGGCCTGGAGCTGCAAGGCCTGGGCTGGAAGAGCACCTTCGGCACCGGCAAGGGGCCCGACACCATCACCAGTGGCCTGGAAGTCACCTGGACCACCACGCCCACCCGCTGGAGCAACAACTACCTGGAGAACCTGTTCGGCTTCGAATGGGAACTGACCAAGAGCCCGGCAGGCGCGCATCAATGGACGCCGAAGAACGGCGCGGGCGCGGGCATCATCCCCGATGCCCATGACCCGGCCAAACGGCGTAATCCAACGATGCTGACCACCGACCTGGCGCTGCGCTTCGACCCGATCTACGAAAAAATCTCCCGGCGCTTCCTGGAAAACCCGGAGCAGTTGTCCGACGCCTTTGCCCGCGCCTGGTTCAAGCTGATCCACCGTGACATGGGCCCGCTCTCACGCTACCTCGGCCCGGAACTGCCCAACGAAGAACTGTTGTGGCAAGACCCTATCCCGGCGGTCGACCATCCGCTGGTCAACGACAGCGACATCGCCGCCCTCAAAGCCAAGCTGCTGGGCTCGGGCCTCACGGTTTCACAGCTGGTGTCCACGGCGTGGGCCGCGGCCTCCACCTTCCGTGGTTCCGACAAACGCGGCGGTGCCAACGGTGGCCGCCTGCGCCTGGCCCCGCAGAAGGATTGGCCAGCCAACCAGCCAGAACAGCTGGCCCAAGTGCTGGCAACCCTGGAGAGGGTTCGGAGCGAGTTCAACGCCGCCCAAGCCGACGGCAAGAAAATCTCCCTGGCGGACCTGATCGTGCTGGCTGGCAGCGCCGGTATTGAACAGGCCGCGAACAATGCCGGGCTCAGCGTGACAGTACCTTTCACGCCAGGACGCATGGACGCGAGCCAGGAGCAGACGGACGTCGAGTCGTTCGGTTTTCTCGAGCCCATCGCCGATGGTTTTCGCAACTACCTCAAGGGCCGGTACCGCGTGTCCGCCGAGGCGCTGCTGATCGACAAGGCACAACTGCTGACCCTCACCGCCCCGCAAATGACGGCACTGATTGGCGGCCTGCGGGTACTGGATACCAATGTCGGCCACACTGCGCACGGTGTCTTTACCCAACGGCCTGGGACGTTGAGCAACGACTTTTTCGTCAACCTGCTCGACATGGGCGTGGAATGGAAAGCCCTTTCCGACACCCAGGAAACCTTCGAAGCTCGCGACCGCAAGACCGGCCAGGTCAAATGGACCGGCACTCGCGTTGACCTGGTCTTCGGCTCCAACGCGCAGCTGCGGGCCCTGGCCGAAGTCTATGCCAGCCCGGATGCCCAGGAGCAGTTCGTCAAGGACTTCATCGCGGCGTGGGTCAAGGTGATGAACCTGGATCGGTTCGATGTGCGGTGAGAAGGGGCCAAACCCATGAGGTCGTGCAAGAACGCGGCCTCATGAACTTTTCTTCACCCCACGCCTGCGTGGGATTGGGTAAAGTCCCCTCGCTCATTCAAGAAACTAAGGTTTTAGCCCGCGCTCCCAGCGGGCTTTTTTTTGCCTGGCGTTCAGACTGACGAACGTGTGCTGCCCAACGCAGGCAAGGCAGGCGTTGCCGTCGTTCGCTGTCGCGTCGACACAGGCTGCTCCAAGGCCGCTCGCCCATAAAACAGCAACGCCATCAGCCAACAACTCAACCAGACGAAAATTCCCGCCCAGAACGTGTGGGACATGTAGTGCCAACCCTGCAAGACCCGGGTCGTGCCGTAGACAAACCCCAGGGCCAGCGCCCCATACATCAAGGCTTTCGAATGACGCCAGCGGTAGCGGCGGGCGACGAAATACAGCGCCAGCATCGTGAAGCCGCCGGACGCATGACCACCGGGCCAGCAACGACCGTCACCGGCGACGTTCAGCAGGTCGAAGTTCTGGAACCATTCCTTGCGCTCGATCTTGCCGGCGTACTGGGTGGTTTCCACCGGGCAGTACACGCTGGTGTGGCCCTTGAGGTAATGGATCACCCCGGTACTGAGGGAAAAGGCGAAGACCACGTAGAGAAAGTCGCGACGATGCTTGTGGGCAAAACGTAATGGTTTGCTCAGTCGGGCCTTATCCAGCAGGCGAAGCAGCCCGGGGCGCTTTTCCGGTTTGAAGATCGGCCAGAAAAACGACAACAGCACCCCCATTATGGCCGCCTCGCCGGTCCAGTTCGGGATGACCCTCGCCCACTTGTGGGTGATTTGCTCGAAGAGCCGCACGTGCTCTAGCGGAAAGACCTGGTGCAGCGGATCGTAGAAAAGATCGCTGATGGCGATGTCGATGCGGGTCATATCGAACAGCAGGAACACCACGGCGGCACAGACCAAGGGAATTCCGAGGTTGAGTCCGTAGAAACGGGCGCGAGCAGACGTAAGCATGAGCGGTCCTAATCGTGGGAAAAATTACTGAAACGCCACCGAGTGCCAGTCAGAGGCCTCGATAAACCCAAGCAAGCGTGGCGCTTGGGGCTGGGCAGTGGAAACGAACAGCGAAGCGCCATAGCCGAACGCCGAAGTCGGGCGCTGGAGCGCGGTTTCCATGGCCTGCATGCATTCGCTGTGGGTGACCAGAATCAGGTTGCGCCCCGCCACCTTATGGGCCAGGGCATTACGCAGCAGGTCATGCCGGCAATTGATCAGCCAATCGTCACCGGTACTCACCTTGTTGAACATGTACCCCGCCGTCTGGGTCGCACGCACCAGCGGACTGTTGTAAAGGTCGACGTTGTCCAGGCCCAGTTGCTCGAACCGGGCACCGAGGCCCACCGCAACGGCACGGGCGCGGTCCGTGATGCCCTCGCGCTCATTCAGGCACGCGGCCTTGGAGTGGTCGCAGCGCTCGACATGGCGCACCAGCACGATCATCTCGCCCTTGGCCCAGCCATCGGCCAAGGCCCGGGCACCGGCGATGTTGCCATGGGCCAGGTCCGGCACCGCTGCCGGGCTCAGCAGCCAGAAGGTCAACGGGATCACCAGCAGCGCCGAAGCCAGCACGACCAGAGTGTTTCGGTAACGGGCGAACCAGCGCGCATCGATCGAGCGCGTCAGGCCGAAAAGGCTCAGTCTCAGTTCCACATCAAGCCGCCCCGACGGCATCCACCCAGTCATTCGATGGCGCGACAGTAGAGAGGCCAACGTAGGCAGGCAGTGAAACCGATGTGAAAAAAAGCTTCAGATCCAGGCCCCCTCGCCGATACAGCCCTGCTACATGCTCTTGCTGGCTCTTAACAACAACAATCTTCCAGCCAATCGATGATCAAGCAGCACAACGTTTCTGGAGGAATTTGATGAATAGCTGGTTTGGCAACATTAGCGTCAACATGAAATTGGGCCTGGGCTTCGGCCTGGTGCTGGTCCTGACCTGCCTGCTGGCCCTGACCAGTTGGACCAGCCTGGGAGGGCTGATCCAGCGCAGCAACTGGATGAGCGACATCACCCAGCTCAACGCCAGCCTGACCAAACTGCGCGTCACCCGCCTGCAATACATGCTGACCAATGGCGACGAAACCGCCGCACAAAATGTGCAGACCACCCTCGATGGTTTCGTGGCACAACAGAACGCCCTGCTCAGCAGTTTCAAGAGCCCGGCAAACGTCAAGCTGCTCAAGGAGCAGAGCGCGGTCATCGGTGCCTATCAGGTGTCCTTGAACAAAATGCGCAGCGCCTATCGCGCCGGCAACAGCGCCCGCGATGTCATGGGCGCGAACGCCGACGTCGCCTACAAACTGATCGAGGACCTCGACGCCGACGTGCGGCAAATGGCCCTCAGCGATGAACGTTTCACCCAGTTCCAGGCCATCACCGAGGCCAAACAGGCCTTCATGCTGGCCCGCTATGAAGTGCGCGGCTACACCGCCAACAGCAACGCCGACACCGAACGCAAGGCCATCGCCCAACTGGACGCCGCCATCGCTTCGCTCAAGCCGCTGAATGAACATTTCTCCAGCAGCCGCCAGGATGAACTGCGCCAGCTGGAAAACGCCCTGACCCAATACCGCAGCGCCGTGCAGGCCTTCAAAGTGGCCACCGCCGATGTGGTCCAGGCCCGCAAGGAAATGACCGACCAGGGCGCGACCATCGTGACCTTGAGCGAGCAGCTGTACCAGATCCAACTCGACCGCCGCGACGCTGAAAGCGCCGAGGCCCGCACCCTGCAACTGATCAGCACCTTGCTGGCGTTGCTGGTCGGTGTTATTGCGGCCGTCATCATTACCCGCCAGATCACCGGCCCGCTGCGCGAAACCCTGGCCGTGGTCGAACGCATTGCCAGTGGCGACCTGTCGCAGAATGTCATCGTCACCCGCCGTGACGAACTGGGTGTACTGCAACAAGGCATCGCACGCATGGGCGTGACCCTGCGTGACCTGATCAGCGGCATCCGCGATGGCGTGACCCAGATCGCCAGCGCCGCCGAAGAGTTGTCCGCCGTGACCGAGCAGACCAGCGCCGGGGTCAACAGCCAGAAAGTCGAGACCGACCAGGTCGCGACCGCCATGCATGAGATGACCGCCACGGTCCAGGAAGTGGCGCGCAACGCCGAAGAAGCCTCCCAGGCAGCCGCCGCCGCAGATGGCGAAGCCCGTGCCGGTGACAAGGTGGTCAGCGAAGCCATCGCCCAGATCGAACGCCTGGCCAGCGAAGTGGTGCGTTCCACCGACGCCATGACCGTGCTGCAACAGGAAAGCGACAAGATCGGCAGCGTCATGGACGTGATCAAGGCCGTGGCCGAGCAGACCAACCTGTTGGCGCTCAACGCCGCCATCGAAGCGGCCCGCGCCGGTGAAGCCGGGCGTGGTTTCGCCGTGGTGGCCGACGAAGTCCGTGGCCTGGCCCAGCGCACGCAAAAATCCACCGAGGAAATCGAAGGCCTGGTGGCCGGCCTGCAGAACGGCACCCAGCAAGTGGCCGCCGTGATGAACAACAGCCGCAGTCTCACCGACAGCAGCGTGGCCCTGACCCGCAAGGCTGGGGAGTCCCTGGGAAACATCACCCGCACGGTGTCGAACATCCAGTCGATGAACCAGCAGATCGCCGCCGCTGCCGAGCAGCAAAGCGCCGTGGCCGAGGAGATCAGCCGCAGCATCATCAACGTGCGCGACGTGTCAGAACAGACCGCCGCCGCCAGCGAAGAAACCGCCGCCTCCAGCGTGGAACTGGCGCGGCTGGGTAGTCAATTGCAGATGATGGTCAGCCACTTCAGGGTTTGATCACGGACAACGCCCGGTTCCGATGGAATACGGGCGTTATGGATGAAGCCCCCTTCAAGCGTTCCAGGGGTTGATGACGTCAACCCCTGAGCACTCAAAGTCTCGGGTATTGCGAGTTGCAATCAGCGCCCCGTGAGTACGGCAAATAGCGGCAATCTGCGCATCAGCCATGCCGGCCGTCCTCCCCTTGGCCTCGCATGACGCAACGAGGGTCACGTACTCAACCGCCGCATGGGCATCGAAAGGCAGGATCCTGCCAGCAAAATCCTCTTCGAACATTGCCATTGCATGGGCTTCAAGCTTTTGCTTGCGCTTGCCGGAAGGCAGCCGGGCGACACCATGAAGAATTTCCGCCACGGTAACAGCGCAAATGACCAGTTCCATTGCAGGTTGCAAATCAACCCAGGCCAGGACCCTGGCGTTCGGCTCTGCACGCATGAACTCTGAAATCACGTTGGTATCGAGCACTATCATTCAGATAAATCCGCCGCATTGGCCTTTTCGTCACGCGCAGGCAGGTCCAGTTCCACACCGCCCAGGGCACTGAATCTGTTTCGGATGCGACTCCCCAATCCACCTTCAGGACTCACCCTTGCCAAGGCACGCCCTAAAATCAGCCGGGCCTCTTCCTCCATGGAGTGGCCGTTATAGGCTGCCGCGATACGCAGTTGTTCCTTTATCTGATCGTCCAGGTTTCGAATAGTGAGGCTGGCCATGAAACACCTGCAATCAATGAAATCATTGATTGCAAGCTAGTTTAAAGCGCTCAACTTGTCTAGCGGCCACTCACCCGCCCCTAGGGCCACCGTAATTAAAAACCGCCCCACGCATCGCCCTTTCGTACACATCTTCCCCTGCTGTCCTACCGTTTTTTTCTGCGTGCTCCTGTACGGTTTTCTCCCGAAACGCACATTCCGTTCGAACAGGAGATAGACCCACATGGACGTTAGCAACGACTCGCTGTTGCACCGGCTCGTCGCCTTCCCTGCCGGCAACAAAACTTCAGAAACCAAATTCAGAACAGCCCTGCAGCACATGGGTGTGACGTCGGTGTTCGACATCGTGCGCATGGGCAAAACGCAGTTCGCCCTCGAACTCGCCAAGCACAGCGACGCGGATGCCGGCCGGGTGTATGACAGCGCGGTGAGTTATGCCGGACAAATCAGCCGCCTGTACCAGGAGCACCGCGTATCACCCAGAAAGGACACCCAGCCAAGCTTCCGGTACAGCCCGGATTCGGATTCAACGCCAGCGTCCTCCGGCTATCAGGCACTCTTTGAAGAAAATTGGGATCAGTTCTGCCATGAAGGCGACATCGCCGCCATCGACTCACCCGTGGCGTATCTGCGAGCCCTTTATCTGTTCGCCCGGCAATTGGAGCAGCTACCGGCCTCATTGCAAGCCGCCAGGATGACCCTGGAGGAGCGACGGCCGGACCTCGGCAAGCTGATGCTCGATCGAAAGAGCGCCTTCGCCACGTGCCCGATGCTCGAGATCATCAACGACACCCTGCGCAGCAACATCGCGGCGCACCTGGCCAGTACCGGCAGGAACGAGACCGTCCAGCAGGTGCTGGCCAGCGAGCACTATCCCTTCTCGTTGCCCTACGACCTGCACCATCACCAGTGTCTGCTCGGGCTGGGCGCAGGCAAACCCGCGCTGGGCGAGCTGAATTATCGGATCAGCCTGCAATTGCCATTTTCACCAGGCCCCTCGACGTACGGGCGCGTCACGACATCTCATGTCGATGCCCAAAAGCTGTTGTCCGGACTCAGCCCGGAACAACAGAACCTGCTGCTCGCGCCAAGCGTTTCAAGCACCAAGCCTGACGCGCTGAAGAAAAGCTATGGCACCCAGGACATCACACGCCTGGGTCAGCTCGATTTTTTCCAGGAACGCACCGGGCTGACGACGGACCAGGTGGAACAATTCCTGGCGCAAGGCCGCTACAGCCCTCGCAGCTCGATCAACAGCCCGGACGCCACGCAGAGCGTTTATGGCGCCAGCTATATCAACGGGTCGGAGCGGACGGACGCCCTGCGCATCGAAACCCAAGGGGCGTCGCGCGTCTTCCTGCACTATTCCGATGAACGTTTCGACCGTCTCCAGCGCATGATCCGCCTGCATCGCTGGACCGGTATCCCCGTGGCCGAACTGGACACACTGATCATCAACGCCCTGCGATCCGAGGGGAGCGACACGCTCAGTGCCAACACGTTGCGCACCCTTGGCGTCTACCGGTACCTGAACCAACGTCATGGCATCGCGCCGGAAGAGTTTGCTTCTTTGCTGCACGACATGCCGGTTGAAGCCTGCGGGGAACGAGTCCCGTTGTTCGATCAGGTGTTCAATCGCACCCGCTTGCTTGAAAACCCCGTGTGGCAATACCCCAAGAAGCGACTGGCTGTCACCGACCAGCAAACCTTCAGCTACTTGAGTGCCGGCCTCGGATTGCCCATGACCCAGGACGCGTTGCTATTGCTTGCGCAACAGAGCGAACAATACCTGCCGGGGTTGGAACACGACCTGCCCACGGTTTCATCCCTCTACCGCCAGGCCCGCATCGCCCGGATGCTGGGCCTATCGCCGCTGGAGTGCACCGAGCTGGCCCGACTATTGGGAGGGGACGATTACGGCAAGGCACTGGCGACCGGACGACTGTCTCCCCCGGCATCCTCGACGCCCGACATTCTCGACGTGCTGATGGCCCTGGATTGGGCCGTCGACTGGCTCAGGCAAAACGGTCTCGATGTGCTGCAGTGGTGTCGTCTGTTCGCTGAACCAGAAGCGGGCTTGCCGCTGAGCCAGAACCTGAAACAACGCCTGGCGAAACTTCGAGCGGACACCAACGCCGAGCACGACCCTCAGCACCTGATTGAAACCCTGCTGCATGACATGGCCGATCTTTCCACCGAGCTCGTCCCTCACGTGATGCAAATGGCCGGCACCGATACCGAGGCGCTTGTCGCGGCCATCAAGGCTGCCCCGGACATCATGCCGCAGGCGCTGGCAAAAGTACTTCGCACCGCCGAGGCTTGCCAGCATCTGCACCTGGGCAGCAGCACGCTGAACGCCTTGATGGAAAACCCGACATGGCTGGCCTCGAACACTTCCAGAGCCCTCACGCCCCAGACGCTGTATCTGCTCGAGCGCTTCAGTCATTGCGCCCGTCACCAGGCGCAGTCCGAAGAAAACCTGCTGCACTACCTGCATGTCGCCAACCAGAACGGCCAACAGGCGGAAAAAGAAGCCAACAGCCTGCTGGCCAGCCTTCTGAACTGGAACAGCGAAGAAGTGCAACGCCTCACGGCGCAATTGGAACCGCGACGTGCGACGTCAATGGAAGCGCTGGACTGGGTCATGCGCTGCCAGGCGTGCTGCGTCAGCACAGGGTTGTCGGCAGAGCTGCTGCTCAAGGCAACCACACTGCCCCCCCAAAGCCCTGCTTCGGATTGGAAAACCGTCGGCGAAGCGCTGATCGCGGCCAGCCATTGACCACCCCACTTCAATATTCAAGGATCGAATATGACCGTTGCCCTGAAAAAGCAGCTCGATGAAAACCTGCGCGATGCCCTGCTGGCGTTTTACCTGAACAAGGTCGCGCCCGACCAGGCCACGACGAAAACCCGCCAGCTCAAGACAGCCCGGGACCTCTACGAATACTGGCTGCTCGATGTGCTGGTCAGCCAGGACGTGCCCACCACGCCCGTGGCCTGCGCCATTGCCAGCCTGCAGCAGTACATCAATCGCATCATGATGAATCTGGAGCCCGGTTACGATCCGGCCAGTATCGGCGCTGAGCGTTTGAAAACATGGCGCAATGAGATGCATCAGTACCCCATCTGGGCCGCCCATCAAAAATTGCTGTACTTCCCCGCGACTTATCTCGACCCCGCCCTGAGGGCCAACAAAAGCGAGAATTTCCGGCAACTGGAAAACGAGCTCAGCCAGAACCAGATTCAACCCGATGCCGTTCAAACGGCGGTCATGGCCTACCTGACTCGCTTCGAAGAAGTCGCCAACCTGAACATTCTCAACGGCTACATCGACGGCTCGGACTTTGCCAACAGCACCTATTACTTCATTGCCAAATCCCGCTCCGAAAACAGCTACTTCTGGCGTTCACTGAACATGGCACAACGCCCACTGGATGGCACGCCCCTATCACCGCCAGCCAAAACACCCAAGCAGGATCAGACGGATCCATGCGCCTGGTCGGACTGGGAAAAAGCCGATGTGCCGATTCCCGAGAGCGCCGCCGAACAGACGATCCGACCGGTTTGGTTCAACAATCGCCTGTTCGTGACGTGGGCCGAATGCATCCACCAGGATCCCTCCGCTTCAAGCAGCGCCCCTTCGCAGGCCACCACCACGTCATCGGGCAAAACTCACCCCCTCTTGCGCTTGAGCTACTGCTTCAAGAAACGGGACGGCAACTGGAGCGCTCCGCGGGTGGCGTTGCAAGGCTATTGCGAGGATGAGGTGCTTGGCAGCAAGGACGTGAACACGATCAAGGCATTGATACGCACCGTTGCGGTACAGCACAGCAATGGTTCGCAAGACGTCCTGTTTCTTGCCTTGTATGGTTATAAATCCCTGGCAGCGTCAGGCGTCACCACCGACAACAACCTCGTCTTCAACAGAACGACTTGCATCGACAAGCACCTCAGCCTTGAACCGCTCAGCTCGGCGGACCCTACCGCCGAGAAAGCATTCCTGGACGCTGCCATCCAGCGCATCCAAGCCAAAACCTCCACAGACCTCGAACTCGTGGAAGCCATCCCGCCCAGCGACATGCCCCCTACCATGTCGGATTTCGGACGCGCCCATCGCGATCGGATCAAACTCCGCTACACCAGGCACGGGACCAGGCTCACGCTGCACATGACGGCAAACATCGGCACCATCAGCGTAGATTCCGGGCGATACCTGCAGCGCGACAGAATGCGCGTGAGCATGAACAACTCCTCCAGTTTTGAACCTCACCTCCAATTGAGTTTGATATTCCCTGGCAAAAGCCTGCCGCGAACCCCCTATATGAAGCTTCTTGGAGGTTCGGGCTTTTATCTCATCTCCCCCCCGGTCTCTCTCGACCGAAGCTTCACGCTGTCCTTCAGGCACACGCCTGACATACTGAGAGACAGTGAACACTCGCCCGCCATCACGCTATCCGGCCATACCAGCCTTGAAGGTAAATTCGTTTCCACGGATGCCGTAAGGCGAATGATCGAGGTGAGCCGACGCAGGAATGGAAGCTCCTCCACCACCGGCTCGGAAACCATTACCCTGCAAGCGGAGCACGCCAAACCTTTTGACGTGGGGCACCTCGCCGTTTCCTGCGATGAACCGCTGGACAGGCAATATGTCGTCTTCCGGCAACCACCCACCTTAGCGGACCGGCCCCTGACCTACGAAGACCTGACCGTCGTGGCCGAGTCCACACCCGCAGAGCACCTGCCGCAGTCCTTCGATTTCGAGTGGCCCGGTAACGATCCCGGTCACGACGGCACCACCCTTCTTCTCGGGGTGGCGTTCGTCCATCCCCTCGAACCGGCAACGAAGCTCTATTCCGTCCTCAAGGCTATTACGCTGAAGCTCCCTTTAAAGCGCCAGCAACCTCCGACTATTACCCACATCACGACACCCGGCCTGGGAACCACCCAGTTCATCGACTTCGCCAAGTCCGATATCGAAACCAGTGACGCCTCCAGCCGACTTCGCCCGCCAATCCGATTGAACACGGTATTCGCCACCGAACTGATCCGCCGTACCGAAAACAGTCTGGATGAACTGTTCGACTGGACGACGCAACACCTGCAGGAACCCGCGATGCCCGGTGACTTGGCCAACGGCATGGATTTCCATGGCGCCTATGGCCGTTACTTCACCGAGTTGTTCCTCTATCTACCCTGGCTGGTCGCCCATCGTTTGAATGCCGAACAGCACCACGAGGAGGCCGAGCACTGGCTGCGCTATACCTTCGACCCGGGTCGCGACAGGAAGGCCTTTTGGCGGAGCGTGCCGCTGATCGACAACAGCATGCCATCGTATTCGCATCAGGCGCCCCATGATCCGCACCAGATCGCCCTCAGTCATCCCGTGCACTTTCGCAAGGCCCTGTACTTCCTGTACCTCGACATCCTGATCAACCGAGGCGATGCCGCGTACCGCGAGATGACCCCTGATGGGCTCAGCGAGGCAAAGCTTTGGTACGTGCGCGTGCTGGACCTGCTGGGTCCACGCCCCGTCGTCCAACCGGCGGATCCCTGGACTGCCATCAGCTTGAAAGCACTGAGCGACACCGCCGATGACAGCCTGCGCACCTTCGAATACGCCGTGACCGGCTTGACCGGTAATCACACACTGGCCCTTCGCGAAGGCAGCTCGCGGCTGACCCTGCCGGCGATCGACAGCCCGTACTTGCATTTGCCCTTCAATCCGCAACTGCTCAAGTGCTGGGACCTGGCGGAAAGTCGCCTGTACAACCTGCGGCATAACCTCGACATGACCGGCAAGCCGCTGCATTTGCCGATCATCGCGGCACCGCTGGACCCGCGCGCCCTCTCCAGCGCCAATGCCCTGAGTCTCTCGGACAGCCCGTCGACAGGCCTGCCGAGCGTCACCATGCCCCACTATCGTTTCACCGTCATGCACAGCCATGCCCAGAACGCCGTGGAAAGCCTCAGCCATTTCGGCACCCTGCTGCTGTCGCTGATCGAGCGCAAGGAACAGGCCCAGTTGCAGGAGCTGCAACAACAGCAAGCCTGGGACCTGGCAAAAATCTCCGTCGACCTGCAACGCCAGGCCTTGATCATCGATCAGCGCAATCGCCAGGCCTTGCTGGCCAGCAAGGCGATTGTCCAGGGCCGGATCAATCACTACCAACAATTGCTGGACAACGGTATCAGTGGCGCCGAGACCCTGGCCTGCCAGTTGTACTTGAACAGCGGTGCCTCCGAGCTCTCGGCATCGGACGCCCAGGTCACGGCCGGCGGCCTGATGATGGCTCCGAACATCTTTGGTTTCAGCAATGGCGGCATTCGCTGGGAAGGTGCCATGCACGCGGCTACCGCACTCGCCCAAGGCGCCGCTATCGACGATCGTACCGCGGCGGCTCATCTCGATCGCACGGCACAGTTCAATCGTCGCGGAGAAGAATGGACCTTGATTCGTGACCAGGCACAACTCGAACTGGCCCAGATCGACGCACAACTGGCGCAATTCACCGAGCAGGAAACCGCCACTCGCCTGCAATTGCGGCTTGCCGAATCGACCCTGGGCCAAGCCAGGGCCCACTACGACTTCCTCAGCAAACGCTTTACCAAGGCACAACTGTATCAATGGCTGAACAGCCAGTTGGTCGCACTGTATCGCCAGGCCTACGACGCGACATTGAGCCTATGCCTGGCCGCCGAAGCCTGTTGGCAGTATGAAATCGCCGACTTCGACACCCGCGTCATTCAACCTGGCGCCTGGCATGCGACCTATCGCGGGCTTGGCGCTGGCGAGCGGCTGAAGATGAACCTGTTGAAGATGCACGCCGGGTACCTGCAACGTCACGAGCGGGAGCTGGAGATCCGCAAGACAATATCCTTGCGACAACTCAAGGGCAAAACCGCTGCCAGCTCTCTCAACAAGGAGTGGGCGCAGTTGCACGCCGACCTGAAACAGGGCGGATGCGAGTTCGAGCTGACCCATCAATTGTTCGAAGACGACTACAAGGGCCAGCGACATTACCTGCGGCGCATCAAAACCATAAGCGTGACCCTGCCCACCGTCGTCGGGCCCTATGAAAACATTCGAGCCACGCTGACCCAGACCGCCAGCACCGTGTTCCTGTCGCCGGACGATCAAGGAGGAGCCATGGAGAGCTGGCGCGCCAACCAGCAGATCGCCCTTTCGACGGGTGTCGACGACAACGGTCTGTTCACCCTGAACTTCAACGATGATCGCTACCTGCCGTTCGAATACACCGGCGCGATTTCCAAGTGGCAGCTGACCTTCCCGAACCCCGAGGCCCAAAAAGACCTGCTGGAGTCGCTGACCGACGTCATCGTGCACGTGAGCTATACCGCCAGGGTTGGTGGAGGTGTGCAATGAATGAACACGCCCCGCTACCTGTCACCGCACCGTCCCTGCCCAAGGGGGGCGGCGCCATCCAAAGCATCGGCAAAGGATCGAGCCCCGTCGGCGCCCACGGTACGGCCTCCTATGAGATTGCCCTGCCCATTTCGCCAGGGCGTGGCTTTGCGCCGCCCTTGACCCTGAGCTATCTCAGCTCGCTCGGCAACGGCGTGTTCGGCATCGGCTGGGGGCTGTCATTGCCCAGCGTGACGCGACGCACCAGCAAGGGTGTACCGGCGTATACCGAAGATGACGAGTTCGTCGGCCCCAGTGGGGTGGCGTGGCTAGCCGAGCGCGATTCACAAGACGTCATCGTCGCCACCCACATCGACCACTACAACGATCTGGACCTGGGCACGCGCTATACCGTCACCCAATACTTTCCAAGGATCGAAAGCCACTTCGACCGAATTGAGCATTGGTCCTCGCAAGACGATAAGGCCGGTTTCTGGCTGGTACACAGTGCCGACGGCAGCCTCCACCTGTTTGGCAAACACCCCACAGCACGGCGCGCCGATCCCCAGGACACGAGCCGTATCGGCGAATGGCTGCTGGAGGAGAGCCTGAACGCCCACGGTGAGCACATCCTCTACCAATACAAGACAGACACCACCGCCCAACGCTATTTGAGCCAGGTCAGCTATGGCAATTTCGAGGCCGATGCACACCTTTACGGGTGGACCATGGATCGGCTCGCGAACGTGCAATGGTACTTCGAACTGGTGTTCGACTACGGCGAACGGACCACCGCCTACGCAGGAAAACCGTCTTATGAGGGCCAGCAGTGGCAAGCCCGTGGCGATGCATTTTCCAGCTTCGCCTACGGTTTTGAGTTGCGCACCGAACGGCTGTGTCGCCAGGTCCTGATGTTTCACCGCTTTCCCGAGGAGTTGGGCACCGCCCCCGTCCTGGTGCGGCGCCTGCTGCTGGATTATCACCAGACATCTCTGGGTTACCCGCTCCTTAGCGCCGCCCATGACCAGGCGTTCGGAGAAGGTGAAGCCGCCGAAAGCCGACCGCCCGTCGAATTCAGCTACAGCGCCTTCCAGCTTGCGCCTGAGCCCCGCGCCTGGCGGCGTTTCCAGGACATGCCGGGGCTCAACGACGGCCATGCCTATCAACTGGTGGACCTGTACGGCGAAGGCCTGCCGGGGGTGCTCCATCGAACCGACAACGGCTGGCATTACCGCGAGCCCGTGCGGGCCAGTACCCAAGGTAACGACGTGGCCTACGGACCGTGGCGAACGCTGCCCCACATCCCGGCGACCGACACGGCCACACCGGTGCACCAGGCCCTGAGTGACCTCACGGGTGACGGTCGCTTGGACTGGCTCGTCGCCCAGCCGCAAGTGAGCGGTTTCTTTTCCCTCAATGCCAATCGGCACTGGTCGGGCTTCGCCACGTTCAACGCACTTGCGCCAGAGTTTTTCAGCCCCCAGGGGCAGTTGGCCGACCTGATAGGTGCCGGGCTCGGCGACCTGGCGGTGATCGGCCCGCGCAGCGTTCGCCTGTACGCCAACCAGCGGGAGCACGGCTTCTCGCCTCCTGTGGAAGTCCCTCGCGAGGAAAACGAAGACGCCCTGCCCTTATTCAGCGCCTCAGCCGGCGAACTGGTGGCTTTCAGCGATGTACTGGGCAGCGGCCAACAGCATTTGGTGCGCATTCGTCACAACGAAGTGAAGTGCTGGCCCAACCTCGGCCGTGGGCGTTTCGGCAACGCCAGGGTGCTGGACTTCCCCGGGCTGGCCTACGACAGCTTCGACGCCGCGCGTATCCGCCTGGCGGACCTGGATGGTTCCGGCGCTGTCGACCTGATCTATCTACAAGCGGACCAGGCGTTGATTTTCATGAACCGCTGCGGCCATGGTTTCAGCCCTGCGGTCGCCCTGCCCTGGCCGGAGGGCCTGCGCTACGATCCTCTGTGCCAGGTCAGCATCGCCGACCTGCAAGGGCTTGGTTGTTCCAGCCTGATCCTGAGCGCGCCGCACATGACGCCGCGGCATTGGCGCTACGACTTCGTCAGCGCCAAACCGTACCTGCTCACCGGCATCCACAACAACATGGGCGCCGACCAGCGCATCCGCTACCGCAGCTCGGCCCAGGAGTGGCTGGATGAAAAACTGCAGCGGATGACGGCCGGCAAGCCCCTCACCTGTCGCTTGCCCTTGGCCCTGCACCTGGTTTGCGCTCAGACCCAAGTGGATGAAATAACCGGCAATCGACTGACCCAGGCATTCTCTTATCGGCAGGGGTATTACGACGGCATCGAACGTGAGTTTCGGGGCTTTGGCCTGTTGCTGCAAACCGACACTGAAGCGAGTCCCGGCGACACCGACGTCCAGCCCTTCACCACCACATGCCTGAAAAAGACCTGGTTTCATACCGGGCGAAGGGTGAACCTGCCACGCAATGGCTATAGCCGGGCAGACAAGCAAGCCGTGCCGCTGGGCAAGACCTTGCTGTGCCACCAGCCGCCAGAGTCGTTGCAGGATCGCATCATTGCCTCGCCAGATGCGGCGACCGAACAGGAAATGTCCCGCGCCCTGTGTGGCCGGGTATTGCGCAGCGAGGTCTTCGGCATCGACAGACAGTTGAAAACCACCCGTCTGTATTCGGTGGAGGAAAACCGTTATGGGCTGCGCCTGCTGCAAGCGCCCGACAGCGTTCGCCAGCAGGCCCGAATGTTGCCCCTGCTGCTGGAGTCCATCCGCTACCAGTACGAAGGCATTACCGATGACCCGCAATGCCGGCACACCCTGAACCTGCAACACGACCGGTACGGCGCGCTGACCCACAGCGTGGACATCCATTACGCCCGACGAAAAACCGCCAGCGATACACCACCGTTCAGCGACGCCGACCCGCAACAGTGGTGGCGCGACGCGCATGACCCGGCGCAGCAGCTCTACTACCTGAACGAAACCCGTGCCGAATTCATCCATCTGCAGACGCCCCAGCAATGGCGACTCGGCCTGCCTTATCGCCAGCGCACCCAGGCGTTGCAACGACCCAAGCGCCCTGAAGACGAGGGGTTGACCCCTCGGGACCTGTCTTTCGAAATGCTCAGCGAACTCACGAAACAAACAACCTGGAAAACCCAAGGCGTGCTGACCGGCTTATCCGTGCAGCGCTACAGACACGCGTCGAGCGCAGCGACCCTGCCGGACGGCGTCGCGGATTTTCAGGCCCTGGTCGACCATCTGGAAAGCGCCGAACTGGATGAAAACGCCCTGGGCGCGTTCCAATTACTGCCACAGGACAGCCGGCCCAAAGGAAAACTATTGGAGCGAATGGGTTATCACCGAATGAGCGATTTCCTGCTCGACACCGCGCCGGAGAAAAAACTCTGGTCAGTCAAAAGCGCTTTCACGACGTACGCGCCATTAGCGGGCTTCTACAAAACCAGGACCGTACAACCGAGCAAAAGCCAAGGCGTATACGAGATAGGCCATGACCCGTACGCTTGTCTTGTCACCACCTTCAAACTGCCCGACGGCTGCACCACCCAGGTGTTCTACGATTACCGTTCACTGCAGCCCCTGCGCATCATCGACCCCAACGGTAACGTACAAGAAGGTCTGTTCGATGCGTTCGGCCAAGTATTGGCCACCTCTTTTCATGGGGACGAGCACCACACACCCGTAGGTTTCAAGCCGCTCGCACAGTTCAAACGGCCACCGTTCAGCAGCCCCGCGACTGCCATCAGGCAAAGCAGGGAGGCCCTGCAAGACGCCGCCTCGACCTTCTATTACGCGCCCTTCAGTTGGATGGGGCGTGTATCGAAGGTTGCCCGGGCGGACACCGACTGGCTGGCACGTTGCGTGGGTAACGGCGACCTGCTGCCCAGCGGCCATATCCGCGCATCGGCTCGAGCACGCCTGGCGGAGCTTCAGACACCCTCCGCCGACGACCTCAAGCTGAAACACGAAATCGCAGCCGCGCCCCGTGAACCGATACACATCGCCACGCTGGTCGCCGACCGCTTCCCGGATGACCCCCGAAGACAAATCCGCATCGCCGTCAGTGGCTTCGATGGCTTCGGGCGAACCCTGCAAAGCAAGCAACTCGTCGAACCGGGCCAGGCTTACGTCGTCGACGCCAAGGGCGACCTGACACTGACGGATGGAAAGCCCAAGGAGCAGATCGCAGCCAGGCGCTGGCGTGTCAGCGAACGGGTGGAATACAACAGCAAGGGCCTGGCGGTGCGTATCTACCGCCCATATTTCGCCGACCGGCACAGCCACATCAACGATGCGTCCTTGCGCCAGTCCGGGCATTTCGACCAACACTTCTACGACCCACTCGGACGCCCCAGCCACGTGTTGCTCGCCGGGCAAAATGGCCTCGCCTACATGCGTCGGCATACACGTCACCCCTGGTACACCGTGGACGAGGACGAGAATGACACGCTGCAGGAAGTCCTGTCCGAACACGCCGCCACGGCAGGAGGTGGCGCATGAACCCACGCCTTCATCACAAGACGCCCACGATCAATGCCCTCGACGGTCGTGGCCTGCCCGTGCGGCAAATCGCTTACTACCGGCGCGACGCCCAGGCCCCCTCCCAGGCGCGCATTGTCCAGCAAGACTATGACGCGGCGGGACGAGCGGTGGCGCAGCGTGATCCCCGACTGTTTGCTATGGCGACCGGCGGAGCGAACTTGCGGACGGTCTTCAGCTTGTCCGGCAAGACGCTGTTGCTCGACAGTATCGATGCTGGTTGGCGCCTGTACCTGCCTGGCGATGCCGGACAGCTATCGCACTGCTGGGATCAGCGAGGCACCTATTGGCGAACCACCTACGACACGCAACTGCGCATGACGGCCGTCCATGAGCAAGCGGCCGGCGACGTGTCGCGCAGGGTCGAATGCCGGCACTACGGCGACAATTCGCCGGAGTCTGCGGTGCATAACCAGTGCGGTGCGCTGATCCGTCACGATGACAGCGCCGGCACCCTGCTGATCCATGACTATGGGCTTTGCGCCAAACCTCTCAGCCAGACCAGGCACCTGCTGGCCACCGCCGAACGCCTGGACTGGCCGGCGCAGGAGATAGACCGCGATCGCTTGCTGGAACAGGGGAGCGGCTACACCACGAGCTGGCGCTACGATGCCCTCGCCGGGATCATCCAGCAGACCGATGCCGCCCAACACCAGCAGCGCTACTCGTTCGATATCGCCGGTCAGCTCAAGTCCGTGGGCCTGCAGATAAGCAACACGGCAACCGAAAAAGTCATCATGAGCGATCTGGTCTATAACGCGTCCGGCCAGCTCGAGTCCCAGACGGCCGGCAACGGGGTCGTCAGTCGCGCCGTGTACGATCCGGCCAATGGTAGACTGAACGCCCTGCGCACGTCGCGGGCGGCCAGCACCTTGCAGGATCTGCGCTACACCTACGACCCGGTGGGCAACGTGACGCATCTCGAGGACAAGGCCCAACCGGTGCAGTTCGGCAGTAACCAGCGGGTCGAAGCCGCCAGCACATTCACCTACGACAGTCTTTACCAATTGATCAGCGCGACGGGCCGCGAGGCTGCCGGATTGACCAGCCCCCCAGACCTTCCTGCCCTCGGCAACACACCCATCGACCCGAATCAGCTGTTCAACTTCACCGAACACTACGAGTACGACGCCGGCGGCAACCTGATCGAATTGCGCCATCGTCGCGACGGCAACCACTACACCCGGACCCTGAACGTGGCCGCCGCGAGCAATCGCCTGCGCGCCTGGAACAAAGGCCACTCGACGCCCGACGTGGCAGTGGACTTCGATGCCAACGGCAACCAGCAGACGCTTTCCCCGGGCCAGGCGCTGACGTGGAACCTGCGCAACCAACTCGACGGCGTGGTGTTGGTGCGGCGTGAAAACGCTGCCGATGACATCGAGCGCTATCGCTACGACAGCGGCGGTCAACGAGTACGCAAGCTCCAGACAACCCTGGGCGCAACACGGGTTCACACCCGGGAAGTCCGTTACCTGCCGGGCCTCGAAATTCGCACGCGCGATAACGAACGCCTGGAAGTCATCACCCTGCAAGCCGGTCGCTACAACGTGCGCTACCTGCACTGGACCGAAGGCCGACCGTCCGGTATCGCCGCCAACCCGATACGCTATGGCCTTGGCGACCACCTGGGCTCCAGCTCACTGGAACTCGACGACCAGGGCGGCCTGATCAGCCAGGAAAGCTACCTGCCCTACGGCGCAACCGCCTGGCAGGCCTCCCGCTCGGCCGTGGAAGCCAACTACCGGACCCTTCGTTACTGCGGCAAGGAACGCGATGCCAGTGGCCTGTATTACTACGGGCAGCGGTACTACGCGCCGTGGTTGCAACGCTGGATCAGCCCCGACCCGGCGGGAGCGGTCGACGGCTTGAACCTGTATGCCATGGTGGGAAACAACCCCCTCCGGTTCGTCGACCGCCAAGGGTGGATGAAGGAGGATGTCATCCAATGGATGGAGGCTGATGGCCACGCCCGTTCCCTGAAAATGATGCAGCCGCCACCGACGAAACAAGCCAACAAACGTGCCGGGGCTCATCAGGAGGGCCCTCCAGACCCCGACGCCAGCCCCAGTTTCAGCAAAACCAAACGCAAGGAGCTGGTCGTTCACTCCTATGGCTTAGTCGCGGGGGTGGGCCTCAACGAATTCTACAACCTCACCGGGCCTAAATCCGGCCCGGAGGGATACCGTGGCGTAGACAAGACGTATGGCGGCACCGCCCAAAGCGAAAGTTTCTACCTGAAGTTCGGCAGCTACAGGATTGGCAATACCCATGAATACCTGGCCGACCTGGCCGAACGATACAGCGCGACGAAAAACGATCCGATCCATAAAATCGAACTGGACCTTGACGAGTTAAAGAGCGACCCGACGCTGAGCAGGACTGTCGAGGACGTCCATGAACTTCAGCAATACACCCAGAACCTCATCGCCACGCACATCGAGAAATCCGACAACATCATTCCCACGCTCACGGGCGGGCCAGGGGCGCACGGAGAAGTCCGCCTGATCAACTCGGTCGTTGCGCTCTACCCGGGTCAAGCTGAAATGAAGCTGTCGAACACGCAACTGTTCACCCACAAAATAACCGGCGTGGACGAACCGAAACCTTTCATTGCCTGTTTCAATTGCAGCGGCATTATCCCGGAAAGCGTCAGTATCCAGACGGGACGCCACGCTATGGACTATGCGAAATACAACGAGCATGTCTTGGGTATCAATCGTGCTCCGCGCCCTGGTCTCAGTCCCTGACTGCACCTGGCCAACTCAAACCCGCTCGGATCCTGCCAGGCCCTGGAGGACTCGAGCGGGGGCGCCTCTCAGACAGTGATCGCATTGGTAAACACCAACCGATTCCCAAACGGATCGACCACCGTCATGTCCTGGCTCCCCCAGGGCATGGCCTGGATCTGGGGGTGAGCGTAGCGATACGCCTTGTCCTGCAATTGCTGTTGGAACGCTTCCAGCTCATCGGTCTCGATCCGCAGGGCCGAGCCCGGCGTGCAATCGCCATGGTGCTCGCTCAGGTGCAACACGCAGTCGCCACGGGAAACTTGCAAGTACAACGGGAAGTGATCACCGAAGCGATGTTGCCAGTCGACGGTAAAGCCCAGGAAGTCGACATAGAACGCCAACGCCTTGGTTTCATCGAAGATCCGCAGGATCGGGGTGGTTTTACCGAAGCTCATGGGTTGCTCCCTGGCTGAAAAGACCCAGTTTAGTGGGTTGACCCCAATGCTTCGGCCTTGGGCCCGGCTTCTTTAGTGTCGCAGTGCCATTATTGTGACGCCAATTTACACAATATCAGCCGCCTACACGCCATTCGCTGGACCAAACCCCTGGCGCAGGTCGCCCTCCCGCGCCAGGAACCGCCCTTTCCGGCACCCGTTTGCCTGGCCTTCGCGGTAGCTCAAGACACCATTGACCCACACGCCATCAATCCCTTCGGCAGCCCGTTGAGGTTGGTTGAAATCGGCCACATCGCGAATGGTGTGTGGATTGAACAACACCAGGTCCGCCCAATGGCCTTCACGGATTTCACCACGGCCCTTCAAGCCGAAGCGCGCCGCCGACAGGCCGGTCATCTTGTGCACGGCGGTGTGCAACGCAAACAGCCCGACATCACGACTGAAATGGCCCAGCACCCGTGGGAATGCGCCCCACAAGCGCGGATGGGGAAACGGGTCTTCGGGCAATCCGTCGGAGCCGACCATGGACAGCGGATGGGCGAGGATCCGGCGGACGTCGCCTTCGTCCATGCCGTAGTACACCGCACCGGCCGGTTGCAGGCGCCGCGCCGCTTCCAACAGCGACACCGCCCATTCGCCGGCGATGTCGGTCAGGTCGCGCCCGCCCATTGACGGGTGCGGTGTCGACCAGGTGATGGTGATGCGATGGGCATCGGTCACTTGCTTGAGATCCAGGGTCGAGGAGCTGGCCGCGTAGGGATAGCAGTCGCAACCGACCGGATGGGTTTTCGCCGCGTTCTCCAAGGCCGCGAGCACCTGCGGGCTTCGCCCCCAATTACCGGCGCCCGCGCATTTGAGGTGGGAAATGATCACCGGGCTCTGCGCATGACGACCGATCTGGAACGCCTCGTCCATGGCCTCGAGAACCGGCTCGAATTCGCTGCGCAGGTGGGTGGTGTAGACCGCGCCGAATGCACTCAACTCTTCGGTCAGTTGCATGACTTCGTCGGTGGACGCCGAAAATGCGTTGGCATAGGCCAGGCCGGTGGACAAACCCAGTGCACCGGCCTCCAGGCTTTCGCGCAATTGCCGACGCATGGCTGCGATTTCTCCCACCGAGGCAGTGCGCAACAAATCATCCATGTGGTTGCTGCGCAACGCCGTGTGCCCGACCAACGCGGCCACGTTGACCGCCGGCTTCGCCGCCTCTACCGCCCCACGATAATCTTCGAAGCGCGGGTAGGCGAACGCCTGGGCCGTGCCGAGCAGGTTCATCGGGTCCGGTGGATCGCCCCGCAGGCTCACCGGCGAAGCGCTGATGCCGCAGTTGCCGACGATCACCGTGGTCACGCCCTGGCTGAGCTTGGGCAGCATCTGCGGTTGGCGAATCACCACCGTGTCGTCGTGGGTGTGCACATCGATGAACCCTGGCGCCAGCACGCGGCCGCCGGCGTCGATTTCTTCAAGCGCCCGGGCATCGTCCAGCTCGCCGATGCGTTCGATGCGCCCGGCGCGAATGCCGACGTCGGCGTGGTAACCGGGGCTATCGCTGCCGTCGATGACCAGCGCATTGCGGATAAGCGTGTCGTACAGCATGTCAGTCTCCCAGCGGCAAGTGATCGTCGCCGCCGCGGTAATCGTCCAGGGCGAGTTTGACTCGCCGCAGGCGCTCTTGATTGTCTTCGGGGTGGGCCAGCGCCAGCTCGGTGGCGAGCACGTCGATGGCCAGCAGCATGCCGTAGCGCGCCGCCGTGGGTTTGTAGATGAACGAGGTTTCGGCGCCTTGCAGGGGCAGCACGCAGTCGGCCAGTTGGGCCAGTGGCGAGTCGGCGCGGGTGACGGCCAGGATCGCCGCGCCGTAGCTGCGGGCCAATTCAACGGCACTCAACAGCTCCGGCGTGATACCGGTCAGTGAACAGGCGATGACCAGGTGCTGGTCACTCAGCGAGGTGGCGGTGATGCGCATCATCACCGGGTCGCGACAGGCGGCAATCGGGTAGCCGAAACGCACCAGCCGTACCTGCAACTCCTCGCCGCACAGCGCCGACCAGCCACCGAGGCCGAACGCATGGATCATTCGCGCCTTGCCGATCATCCGCACGGCATCGCCGAACCGCGACTCTTCGAATGCCGACAGATGCTGGCGCAGAGTCGCTTCGATATCGCCAACGATCTGTCCATAAAACGCCGATTGCTCCGGCGCACCGGCCGGGTCGAGGAAACGGCTGCCGACACCGCTGGCCTGGGCCAGTTGCAGGCGCAAGTCCCGCAGGTCGCGGCAACCGACGGTACGGGCGAAGCGCGACAGGGTAGCGCTGCTGACTTCCGCCCGTTGGGCCAGTTCATCGAGGCTGGCGGAGGCGGCGAAGCCGACGTCTTCGAGCATCAGCCGGGCGATTCTTCCTTCGCCGGCGCTGAAGGAATCCTGGCGGGAACGGATCTGGTAGAGGATGTCCATGGCGGCTCCTGTTGGGGTGCGTTGCGCTCAAAGCAAGCGTGAAAGCCCGAGGGTCAAGGCGAACGCGACCACGGAAATCAGCGTTTCGAGCACCGTCCAGGTCTTGAAGGTTTGCGTGACGGTCATATTGAAGTATTCCTTGATCAGCCAGAAGCCGCCGTCGTTGACGTGGGAAAAGATAACCGACCCGGCCCCGGTCGCCAGCACCAGCAGTTCGGGGTGGGGATAACCCAGGCCAATCGCCACGGGCGCGACGATGCCCGAGGCCGTGGTCATCGCCACCGTGGCCGATCCGGTGGCAACGCGCATCAGTGCGGCGAACAGCCAACCCATGACCAGCGGTGACAACTGGAACTCCTGGGCCAGGCCGACAATCTGTTGCGTGACCCCGGCGTCCACCAGGATCCGGTTCAAACCACCGCCGGCACCCACCAGCAAGGTGATGCTGGCGGTCGGAGCCAGGCATTCGTTGGTGAACTTGAGGATCGATTCACGGTTGAAGCCCTGGGCCAGGCCGAGGGTCCAGAAGCTGAGAACGGTCGCCAGCAGCAAGGCGATCACCGAGTTGCCGATGAACAGCAGGAACTGGTTGAAACCGCTGCCCGGCGTGGAGATCAGGTTGGCCCAGCCGCCGATCAACATCAGGATCACCGGCAGCAGAATGGTCCCCAGGGTCACGCCGAAACCCGGCAGCCTGGCGCGCGGCTCGCGGTCGAGGAATTGTCGCTCCAGCGGGTTCTCGGCCGGTAGCTGGATGCGCGGCACGATGAATTTGGCGTACAGCGGGCCGGCAATGATCGCGGTGGGAATGCCGATCAGGATCGCGTACAGCAACGTCTGGCCCACCGAGGCCTGGAATGCCTGCACCGCCAGCATCGCCGCCGGATGGGGCGGCACCAGGGCATGGACCACCGAAAGCCCGGCGACCATCGGCAGCCCCACCATCAGGATCGACACGCCCACGCGCCGGGCGATGGTGAAGGCGATGGGCACCAGCAGCACGAAGCCGACTTCGAAGAACAACGGCAAGCCCACCAGGAAGGCAATGCACACCATCGCCCAGTGGGCGTTGCGCTCGCCGAAGCGTTCGATCAGGGTCTGCGCCATCCGCTCCGCCCCACCGGACTCGGCCATCATCTTGCCGAGCATCGTGCCCAAGGCCACCACCAGCGCAATGTGCCCCAGCGTCTTGCCGACACCCGCCTCGTACGCCCCTACCACACCCGACGGCGGCATCCCGGCCAGCAACGCCAGGCCAATGGAGACCAGAGTAATCACGATGAACGGATTGAGCCGATAACGGGCGATCAGAACGATCAGCGCAATGATGGCGATGGCCGCGTAGACCAGTAGCCAATAACCGAAAGCAGGGGCCATGCGTTACTCCTCGAATGGGGGTCACGTCGATGTGTTGTGAAACTCATAAATCATTTCGACGAGAAATCTTCAAACCCACTGAAAGTAATTTTCGCCCACAGGCAAGAAATGTCGCTAATGGACATCGCGATGCAGCCGCTATGAAAATCCAGCGCCGGACTTTCATACAGAACCCTTCTCTTGTGGCGAGGGGATTTATCCCCTCACCACAGACGGCTGGCCGCCCCGCACTCAATTCCGTACCATCCGCAGCTGTTTTCGCACCACGCCCCGGCAGCCGACGCTCCCCCGGCGCCCAGTCAGGTAAATCATGAAACCAGCACGCCTTCGCGCCGATGCCCTCGCCGGCCTCACCACCTCTTTCGCCCTGCTCCCCGAGTGCATCGCCTTCGCCCTGGTGGCTCACCTCAACCCGCTGATGGGGCTGTACGGCGCGTTCATCCTCTGCACGCTGACCGCGTTGTTCGGCGGTCGCCCCGGGATGGTGTCAGGCGCGGCGGGGTCGATGGCGGTGGTGATCGTCGCGCTGGTGGTGCAGCACGGCGTGCAGTACCTGCTGGCGACCGTGCTGCTGGGCGGGCTGATCATGATGGCGTTCGGGTTGTTGCGCCTGGGCAAACTGGTGCGCATGGTGCCGCATCCGGTGATGCTCGGCTTCGTCAATGGCCTGGCGATCGTCATTGCCCTGGCCCAGCTGGAACACTTCAAGAATGGCGAGGCCTGGCTGAGCGGCCCGCCGCTGTACCTGATGGCCGGCCTGGTGGCGCTGACCATGGCCATCGTCTACCTGCTGCCGCGCCTGACCCGCAGCGTGCCGCCGGCGCTGGTGGCCATCCTCGGTGTTGGCCTGGCGGTCGACCTGCTCGGCCTGCCGACCCGAACGCTGGGTGACATGGCCCACATCGCCGGCGGCTTGCCGACCTTTGCCCTGCCGGACATTCCCTGGAACCTGGAGACCCTGCAAATCGTCGCACCCTATGCGGTCATCATGGCGATGGTCGGTTTGCTGGAAACCTTGTTGACCTTGAACCTGACCGATGAAATCACCGAGAGCCGCGGTTATCCCGACCGTGAGTGCGTGGCGTTGGGCGCGGCCAACATGGCCTCCGGCTTGCTCGGCGGCATGGGCGGTTGCGCCATGATTGGCCAGACCATGATCAACCTCAGCTCGGGCGGACGCGGGCGGTTGTCCGGCGTGGTGGCCGGGGTGATGGTGTTGCTGTTCGTGTTGTTCCTGTCGCCGCTGATCGAGCGCATCCCGCTGGCGGCCCTGGTGGGCGTGATGTTCGTGGTGTCCCAGCAGACATTCGCCTGGGCCTCGTTGCGGGTGGTCAACAAAGTGCCGGCCAACGATGTGCTGGTCATCATCGCGGTGACGGTGATCACGGTGTTCACCGACCTGGCCGTGGCCGTGCTCTGCGGGATTATCATCGCGGCGCTCAACTTCGCCTGGCAACAAGCCCGGGAGCTGTACGCCGACACCCACGAGGAAGCCGACGGCAGCAAGCTTTATCGCTTGCACGGCACGCTGTTCTTCGCCTCGTCGACGCCGTTCCTCAACCAGTTCGACCCGGCCAACGACCCGGCGCTGGTGACCCTCGATTGCCGTCACTTGCGCTTCGTCGACTACTCGGCCGTCGCCGCGCTCAAGACCCTGCGCGAGCGCTACAGCAAAGCTGGCAAGCACCTGCGGGTGTTTCACCTGTCCGAGCGTTGCAAGCAAATGCTCAAGCGCGCAGGCGTGCAGCACGACTGAAAAGTATCAGGTCCGCATGGGACCTTGTGGGAGCGGGCTTGCTCGCGAAAGCGGCATGTCAGGCAGTCTTTTTATCGACTGACACACCGCCTTCGCGAGCAAGCCCGCTCCCACAGGTCCTATGTTTTACGAATGGCTTTGAGGGTACTCACACCATCTCATCAAGAATCCACTCCACCACCGACGTCCGCTTCGGCGTCCAGCCCAGCAGCTCACGGGCGTTCGTGCCTCGCACACGGCTGTTGGAACCCAGGCCATAGTTGGCCATTTCGTAGCCCCATTCAGCCTCGGCTTCGGCCAGCGGCCAATCCTGCGGCTCGCCCAGCTTCAGCGCCCGGGCCATGGCAGTGGTTATGTCGATGAACGAGGCCTCGCCGCTTTCAACGAAATAGAACGTGCCGGGTACGTTACGGGTCAGGGCCAACGTGTACAGCTCGACCACGTCTTCGATGTGCACGTTGGACCAGATGTTCTGCCCCGGTCCCACATGCCGCACCACCCCGCTTTTACGCGCCTGCTTGAGCAGGCGTGGCAACTGCACACTGTCACGCTTGACCCCCAGGCTGTGGCCGTAGATCAAGGTGTTGCAGATCACCGCCGAATTCACGCCTTGCTGGGCGGCATTCAGGACAAGATTGTCGATGGCGACACGGGCCGCTTTGTCGATGGTGGGTTGCGGCAGCTTGCCTTCGTAGTAGATGTCCTCGCTGGAGCGACCGCCCGACGCATCGCCGACAATGCTCGAACCGCTGGTGTGCAGCAGCACTTTGTTCGAACCCTTGAGCCCTTCGATCAAGGCCTCTGCCGCACCGCGGTGATCGCTGCTGGCGGCATTGATCACCGCGTCGGCAGCACGTGCCTGTTCGGTGAGCAGCTTGCTGTCTTCGAGGGTGCCGATGACCGGCTTGATGCCCAGTGCAGTCAGCTCGCCCGCCTGTTCGGCGCTGCGCACCAGACCGGTGACTTGATGCCCGGCACGTACCAGGCCGGTGGCGATGGAACCGCCGATAAAACCGGCAGCGCCGGTGACGAATACGTTCATGGACGAACTCCTTGGCAAATCAGTGATGGGACGAGTATCGGGGACCGATCCTTGGCGAAACAGTCCACATTGCCCAAATCACTCTTGCCTGGAAGTCACGAATCAGCCCTTGAATTCCCGCGAGGCGTATTCAGCGAGCTTGCCCTGGATGAAGTCCAGGAAACACTGGATCCGCAACGCCAATTGCGAGTTGCGGTAGTACACCGCATTGATCGGCTGGCGGTATCCGCTGTTGGCGTCGGCCAGCAATACCTTCAGCCGACCGGCCTGGATGTCTTCGCGGGTCATGAAGTCTGACAGGCAGGCAATGCCCTGCCCTTGCAACGCCAGGTGGCGCACGGTTTCGCCACTGGAGGCGCTGATGGCGGGTTGGATCGGCCAGCGATCGCCGTGTACATGGCGCAGCGGCCACTGATTGAGCCCCTCGTTCTGGGCAAAGCCCAACAGCGCATGACCTGCCAGCTCGGCGACGCTCGAAGGCGTGCCGTGCTGCTTCAGATAAGTTGGACTGGCCAGGATGTGCAAGGGGCTGCACCCCAGGGACCGGGCATGCAGCGTCGAGTCAGTGAGGGTGCCGATACGAATGGCGATGTCGGTGCTTTGCTCCAGCAAATCGATGATCAGGTCGTTGCTGTTGAGTTCGAGCTGGATGTCCGGGTAGAGCCGGCGAAACTCTTCGATGTGCGGGACGATGGCGTGCAGCATGAACGGTGACGCCGCGTTGATCCGCAAGCGCCCCGCAGGTTTTTTCTGGCGGGACGACAAGCGCTCTTCCAGCTCGTCCATCTGGTCGAGGATGCCCTTGGCCTGCTCGAAGAAATACTTGCCCTCTTCGGTCAGGTCCATACGCCGGGTCGTGCGGTTGATCAACGTGGTATCGAGCTTGGCCTCCAGGCGCGACAAGGTGCGACTGACCGCCGACGGCGTCTGCCCGACCTGCTCGGCGGCGGCGGAGATGGATCCGCACTCGATCACGCAGACGAAAATCTGCAATTCGTCGGATCTGGCTTTCACGGGTGTCCTCTCATGGAATGCAACTCAATGTGGCAGGGCTTGCCACAGATGCATCATTGCCTTCAGGTAGGTCCCGATAGTAGCCGGATTACCGCGAAAGGCCGAACACCTCGATCAAATGCCGCTCATACCGCGCCACATCCTCTTCGATGTTCGGGCGCTTCATCACGTCCACGCACAGGAAGGTTGGCAGGCCGGTCATGCCGAGGAACTGATTGGCCTTGTGGAACGGGAAGTACACCGCGTCCACGCCCTTGGCTTCGAAGAAGTCGGTCGGGTCGTCGAAGGCTTGCTGCGGGGCGTTCCAGGTCAGGGACAACATGTACTGCTTGCCCTGGATCAGGCCGCCGCTGCCATATTTCTGCGAGGCATCGGAACGGGTCCGACCGTCGCTGGCATAGAGGCTGCCGTGGCCTTCGGTGAAGACTTCGTCGATGTATTTCTTCACGGTCCACGGTGCGCCCATCCACCAGCCTGGCATCTGGTAAATGATCACGTCGGCCCAGAGAAACTTGGCGACTTCCTCCTGGACGTCGTAGCCGCCGTCGATGAAGGTGGTTTTCACATCGAAACCGCCACGGTCCAACACGCTGAGCGCCGTGTCGTGGAGGGTGGCGTTATAGCGACCGTCGGAGTGGGCGAATTGTTTGCCGCCGTTGAGCAACAGGACTTTTTTCATGGGGAGCCTCATCGGGTTCCACGGCGTGGGCCGTTGGAGGGCCGCTGCATGGAAAGGTTGAAAATGATGGCGGCAGGGTACCGACGAGCTTCGCGCGGAATAAGCACCGCAACGGCAAAACTGATTTGACCTATACGCAAGAATGGAAGGCCGATTATTGCCGTAAGCTCCGACACCTCTTTTATTCAGGAGCCCCCTCGATGAGCGAACTGCACGGTTTCATCCTGCATGCCAAGACCCGCCCGGAAAAAGCCGAAGCCTTCGAAGCGCTGTTTCGCGCCTACGTCGAGCCAAGCCGTGCCGAGCCCGGTTGCATCGAATATCACATGCTGCGGGACCAGCAGGATCCAACGCTGTTCATCTTCTATGAAATCTGGGCATCCCAGGCGCACCTGGAGGTGCACTCGAACCTGCCGCACATGCGGCAATTCTTCGAGCGACGCATGGAGTATCTGGAGCGCGACTTCGACATCCGCCGCGTCGACATGCTCAGCCCGGCCTCGGCTAGCCGCTGATCAGCAGATGGCCGCCGAGCACGCCAAGGCCAATGAAAAATGCCCGTTTGAACCACACGGCGCTGATCCGCTGGCGCAACCATTGCCCCAGCCACATCCCCAGCAGCGCCGGTGCCAGCGCCAGTAACGAAGCGCTCAATTCGCCGCCGCCCAGTTCGCCGCGCCACAACAGGCCGGCGGCCAGGGCCAGTGTAGAAACGGTGAAAGACAGGCCCAGGGCCTGCACCAGTTCATCCTTGCTCAAGCCCAGCGCTTGCAGATAGGGCACCGCCGGAATGACGAACACACCGGTGGCGGACGTGATCAGGCCGGTCAGCAGCCCACAAAGCGGAGCGATCCACGATTCGGCATCGGGACCGACCCGCAGCGTTGGCAGCAACAGCCCGCTCAATGCATACAGCAACAACGCCCCGCCCAAGGCCCGCACGACCCAAGCCCCGCCCGTCATACCGAGCCACAGCGTACCGAGCCCGGTGCCCATGAAAATCGCCAGCAGCAGCGGCCACAGGCGCCGGATCAGGGCTTGCAGATGACCGCCGAACGCCAATTGCCAGAGATTGGTCAGGGTTGCCGGGATAATCAGCAACGCCGCAGCCTGCGCCGGTGCCATAGCCAGCCCGAGCAAGCCCATGGAGATGGTCGGCAGCCCCAGGCCGATCACACCCTTGATGGTGCCGGCCAGCAGGAAGGTGACAAGGACCAGCAGGGAAAGGGCCAGGCCGAGGTTTTGGTAGAAAGCGACGAGTGTGTTCATGGGGGTATCGTGCGCCCCGGCACCTGGCTTGAAAATCTGCCATATACTGAGGCTGCCTCTCTTGTGGCAAGAGGCTGTTCATTCGCTGATGCTGCCGACGCTATCGCGAGCAAGCTCGCTCCCACAGTTTGAAATGCAATCCCCCTGTGGGAGCGAGCTTGCTCGCGATGACGATGTACCAGACACCAGACAAACCCGGCACAGGATCACCAGCCCATGCACTTCGACCTCACCGACCTGCGCCTCTACCTGCACATCCTCGACACCGGCAACATCACCGCCGGTGCGGCCCGCAGCCATTTGTCCCTGGCCGCGGCCAGTGCGCGGGTCCGGGCCATGGAAGCTTCCCTGGGCATCGATCTGCTTGAGCGCGGACGGCGTGGCGTAACCCCAACGCCGGCTGGCAGGGCCCTGGCCGAGCACGCCCGGGCCCTGTTGCAACAGGCCGAACGCCTGCAACAGGACCTGACCGAATACGCCAAGGGCGTCAAAGGCCGGGTGCGACTGTTGTGCAACACCAGCGCCATGACCGAGTACCTGCCCGAACTGCTGGCCGGCTTTCTCAAGGCCCATCCCCACCTCGACATCGACCTGCAGGAATTACCCAGCTCACGGATCACCCATGCGCTGCGCCAGGGCGCGGCGGACCTGGGGATCGTTTCCGACGCGGTGGACACCCACGGCCTTCAGGCCTGGCCGTTTCGCGACGATCCACTGGTCTTGATCCTACCGACCGGGCACCCACTGGCTGACGGTCGAGCCGTGCGTTTCAGCGAGACCCTCAGCCACGACTATGTCGGCCTGAACGCCTCCAGTGCTCTGGCGATTCACCTGGAAGAACAGGCCCTGCACATCGGCTCGCGCATGCAAATCCGCATTCGCGCCGATGGTTTCGACGGCATGATTCGCATGGTGGCCCATGGTGCAGGCATTGCCATCGTGCCGAAGGCGGCCATCGACCGGCGCCCGCCCGAGCCTTCGTATCACTGCGTCCCGCTGCAAGAGGCCTGGACCCACCGGGCGCTGCTGCTGTGCGCCCGCAACTTCGACGGTTTGCCGGCCTACGCCAGCGCCCTGGCTCGACATCTGGCCGATTGATGCGCGCTTCTGGATAGCTCGATGTCGACCACAGGCATCTACCCGCCCAGGCCACGCGTTAGGGTGCCTGTTCTCTTCCGCCCCTTTCGGAGTTCACATGACCGCCCCCATCACCGTCCTGCGCGACACCCATCCGCTGCCCGTACTCGATGCCTGCAAATGGGAGAAACTCGAAGGCGACCCGCACACCGTCAACCTCAACGCCTACACCAGCGAAGACGGCAGCAAGATCATGGGCACCTGGATCTGCACACCCGGCAAATGGTATGTGGAATACGTGAAGTGGGAGTACTGCCATTTCCAGGAAGGCTACTGCATCATCACCCCAGAGGGCCTGGAGCCGATCCATCTGCGCGCCGGTGACATCTTCGTCATCGAGCCAGGCATGAAAGGCACGTGGGAAGTGGTCGAGACCGTGCGCAAATATTTCGTCTTCGCCTGAAACAAAAAAACCGAGAGACCACCCGACATGGTCTCTCGGAAAGCAACTTCTGGAATGCACAACCCTGTGGCGAGGGGATTTATCCCCGCTGGGCTTAGAAGCAGCCCTGAATCTATTGCGGCTTGCGATAGCTGTTAACAATCGCCGAAAAATCCTTGCCGCCCTCGCCTCGCTGGCTCATCGCCTGGTACAACTGCTGCGCCACCGCCCCCAGCACCACCGGCTGATGGACCTGCCGCGCGGCTTCGGTCGCCAGGCCAAGGTCCTTGAGCATCAGGTCGGCGCCAAAGCCACCCGTGTAGCCACGGGACGCCGGCGCCGTTTCGATCACGCCCGGCCACGGGTTGTAGGTGTCCGAACTCCAGCAACGACCCGTCGAGCTGTTGATGATCCCGGCCAGCACCTGGGTGTCGATCCCCAAGGCATCGCCCAGGGCCATGGCCTCGCTGACGCCCACCATGGAAATGCCCAGCAGCAGGTTGTTGCAGATCTTGGCGATCTGCCCGGTGCCGACTTCGCCACAGTGCACGATGTTGCGGCCCATTTGTGCCAACACCGGTTGCAAGGTGGCGAACAACTCAGCCGTGGCGCCGACCATGAAGGTCAACGTGCCCGCCGCCGCACCGCCGGTGCCACCCGAGACGGGCGCATCGGCCATCGCTACCCCCTGTTTCGCAGCGGCAGCCGCCACGTCGCGAGCGGTCTGTGGATCGATGGTGCTGCAATCCACCGCCGGCGTGCCAGCGGCGATACCGGCCAGCACGCCGTCCTCACCCAGCCAGACGCTACGCACATGGGCGGCGGCCGGCAGCATGGTGATCACCAGCCCGGCGCCCTGGGCCGCGTCGCGAGGCGAGGTGCTGATCGTACCGCCCAATGCCGCCAGTTCAGCCAGCACCGTCTGGTTCAGGTCGAACAGGTTCAGCGAATGGCCGGCCTTGAGCAGGTTGCGCGCCATGGGGGCGCCCATGTTGCCCAGGCCGATAAATGCGATGTTCATGTCCGGCTCCTTAACGCAGATTGATGGTGGTGTTCACACCGTCATTGACGCTGTCATCATCGAACCAGCGCGCGGTCACGGTCTTGGTCTGAGTGTAGAACTGCACCACTTGTTTGCCGTACGGGCCAAGGTCGCCGAGTTTCGAACCGCGGGAACCGGTGAAGCTGAAGAACGGTACCGGCACCGGGATCGGGATGTTGATGCCCACCTGGCCAACGTCGATTTCGCTCTGGAATTTGCGCGCCGCCGCACCGCTCTGGGTGAACAGGCCGGTGCCGTTACCGAATGGGTTGGCGTTGACCAGGGCAATCGCCTGATCCAGGGTGTCGACTTCCAGCACCACCAGCACTGGGCCGAAGATTTCCTCGGTGTAGATGCGCATCTCAGTGGTCACACCCGAAAACAGGGTCGGGCCGACAAAGTTGCCCTGCTCGAAGCCCGGCACGCTGATGCCACGGCCATCGAGTTCCAGCTTCGCGCCTTCCCTCACGCCGCTCTCGATCAACTCGAGAATCCGTGCCTTGGCCCGCTTGGAAATCACCGGGCCGACGTCGGTGCCCGGCTCACTGCCGGCGTTGACCTTGAGTTTCTGTGCCAGGGCCTTGAGCTCCGGTAACCATTGTTTGGCCGCGCCCACCAGCACCACCACGGAGGTGGCCATGCAACGCTGGCCCGCCGCGCCGAAACCGGCGCCGACCAAGGCATTGAGGGTCTGCTCACGATTGGCATCGGGCAACACCACCGCGTGGTTCTTGGCGCCCATCATCGATTGCACGCGCTTGCCATGGCGACCCGCCAAGTCATACACGTGGGTGCCGACCACCGTCGAACCGACGAAGGAAACCGCCTTGATGTCCTTGTGGGTGCAGAGCGCATCCACCACGTCCTTGCCGCCGTGTACCACGTTGAGCACACCCGCCGGGACGCCGGCCTCGATGGCCAGCTCCACCAGCAGCATGGTCGACAGCGGATCCTGTTCCGACGGCTTGAGCACAAAGGTGTTGCCGCAAGCGATGGCCATCGGGAACATCCACAGCGGAATCATCGCCGGGAAGTTGAACGGAGTAATGCCCGCGCACACCCCGATCGGTTGGCGCAGCGTGTAGGTGTCCACACCACCGGCGACGTTCTCGGCGAACTCCCCCATCTGCAGGGTGCCGATGGAACAGGCGTGCTCGACCACTTCCAGGCCGCGGAAAATATCGCCCTCGGCGTCAGCGATGGTCTTGCCCTGTTCGGCGCTGAGCACCGCGGCGATGCGCTTGGAATGCTCGCGGATCAGCGCCTGGAGCTTGAGCATGATGCGCATCCGCGCACCGATGGGCGTCAGTTTCCAGGTCTGGAACGCACGCTGGGCAGCGGCGATGGCGGCATCGACTTCCGACGCCGTAGCGAATGGAACCTTCGCCAGCACCTGCTGGGTAGCCGGGTTGACGATGTCGTGCCATTCGCTGGATTGGGATTCGACCCACTCGCCATCGATCAACAGTCTGACGGTTTGCAGGGTGGTGTCGCTGGGCGTAAGGGAAACGTTCATGCTGGCCTCCGGGATTGTTCTTATAGAGAGCGCTGGTTCAGCAAAGACCAAGGTGCATGGGCACGCATGGTGATGAGACGGTTTTTGGAGTATAGATGTGCAAACTTCTAATAAGAATGCACATAAAAGCCGGTCCATCATGCAAAAAAACATCACCTCCCTGGGGTCGCTGAATTGGGACGACCTCAAGTTTTTCCTCGAAGTGGCCCGCACCCGCAAGGCCAGCACAGCCGCCAAGCGCCTGGCTGTCGACTACACCACGGTGTCGCGACGCATCAGTTCGCTGGAAGCCTCGCTGGGCACGCTGCTGTTCGAGAAATCCCGGACCAACGGTTTTGTCCTGACGGCCGAAGGCCAGCGCCTGCTGGGTTACGCCGAATCGATCGAAAGCACCCTGCACATGGCCTGCGAACAGGTCTCGGGCTCAGGCGTGGCGCTGTCCGGCCATGTCCGCATGGGCTGCACCGAAGGCTTCGGCAGCTTCTTCATCACCCCGCAACTGAGCCATTTCGTCGACGCCTACCCGGCCATTTCGGTGGACATCCTGCCGCTGCCGCACTTCATCAGCCTCTCCAAGCGCGAAGCCGACATCGTCATCGCCCTCGAACGCCCCGAACATGGCCCCTATGTGTGCTGCAAATTGTGCGACTACCGGCTGCAGCTCTATGCCACCCAGCCCTACCTGGACAATCACCCACCGATCCAGCGCCCGGCCGACCTGAGCAAGCATTCGTTCATCAGCTACGTGGACGACCTGGCGTTCAGTTCCGAATTGCTCTACCTGGCCAACGTCCTGCCCGGCGCCAACGCCCACCTGCGCAGCACCAGCGTGATCGCGCAATTCGTGGCCGCGCAGCAAGGGCGCTCACTGGCGATCCTGCCCTGCTTCCTCGCCGCCCAGGACCCAAGGCTATTGCCGGTGCTGCCGGAGGAAATCACTGTCACCCGGCAGTTCTGGATGTACTGCCGGGAAGACCTGCGCAAGCTCAAGCGGATCACCCTGTTGTGGGACTACATCCGCGAAGTGACTGAACAGAATCAGCCACTGCTGATGGGCGATAGCCGGGAGATGGTGTTCGCCGACTAGTCGGCGATGACCACGATGGCGACGCGGCGGTTTTCGGTGCGGCCGCTGGCCGTGTCGTTGGAGGCGACCGGTTTGCTACTGCCCAGGCCGCGCAGCTGGACGTTCTCTTCGCGCATGCCAACGCTTGTCAGCACCTTGCCCACACTGGCGGCCCGGCGCATCGACAGTTGTTCGTTGTAGGCCTGGGAACCCGATGCGTCGGTATGACCATCGATGCGTACCCGCTCGATGCCCGCCTCCAGCAACGCCTTGCCGATGCGCTCGACAATTTCGGTACTGGCCGGGTTGAGGTTTTCCACATCGCTGCCGAACAACACCTTGCCCGACAAACCGAAGGCCCAGCCATCCTCGGTCAATTCGAAGCCTTGTTGCTTGAGTACGGCAATTTGCGCCGGGGTCAGGCCTTTCGGCGGAGCCGTCTGGCAACCGCTCAGCGCCAGGATGGCAAGCAAGAAAAGCGCCGCGAACCAGCGCAGGGAAAATTGAGGGTATGAACGCACGAGTCAGCTCCTGGTTTGAAGATCAGCGACGGAGTGATCCGACCCCGCCGTATGTTGACCGCCTCGAGCGAGGCGTTTGGCTTGGTACATTGCCGCGTCGGCGGCGTGGAGCAGGGTGCCCGGTGTGGCACCATGATCCGGGTAGACGGCAATGCCGATACTGAGGGAGGTCAACACGGAGGCGTTGCCGGGCAATTGAATCGGCACTTCCATGCTGGCGATGATTTTTTCAGCGATCCGCTCGGCATCCTCGGCCTTGTGCAGGGGTGCCAGTAGCACGGCGAATTCATCGCCCCCCAGGCGCGCGACCAGGTCATCCTCGCGCAACTGGGCCCGGACCCGGGTCGCCACGGCCGTCAGCACCGCGTCACCGGCGGCGTGGCCGAAGTTGTCATTGATGCCCTTGAACCGGTCGCTGTCCAGGTACAGCACGGCCACTTGCTCGTTGAGCTTGCCGGCATTGCGCAAGGCGCGAATCAGTCGGCCCTCGAAAAACGCCCGGTTCGGCAAGCCGGTCAAACTGTCGTGGCTGGCCTGGTGCGCCAGGGTTTCGTTTTCGCTTTGCAGGTGGGTCTGCCAGGACTCCAATTCATCGAGCAAGGCGTTGAAGTCATTGGCCAGGTTGTCCAGTTCAGCAATGGCCGCCGGCGGCACGCGTCGGTCCAGGGCGCGTTCGCTGCGTGCCGCGTGGGCCACCTCGGCCAGGCTGCGCAGCGGCCCGGTGATCGCACGCAACTGGCGCCGTGCCAGATAAAGCGCCACCCAGGCACTGACCGCCGTGCACAGGATGATCCCCGCCAGGCCGCTGAGCAAAAAGCGCAACAGGCTACCGCCATGCCCCGCCAACACGATACGGCCGACGTTCTGCCCTTGATGAACGATGGGCAGGCTGATGGGCTTTTCCAGGAACGCCTTGGCAATGTGTACTTCCAGTTCCGACAACAGGCCGGTTTGCGGTCGCTGCCAGCGCGCCAACAGACGACCATGTTCATTCAACACCTGGGCATCGGCGACTTCCTCGGTGGAGGCGATCAAGGCCAGTGCTTCGGTGGCCGCGGCCGAATCATCGAAGACCACGGCGGCTTCCACGGTGTAGTTGATCGAACGGGCGATCAGGTGCAGGTTGTGATCGGCGTAGACCCGCAACGCCAGCAGGCCGAGCAGGGTCAGGGAGACACTGGCCATGGTGATGGCCACCAACGCGACGATCAGATGGCCACGACCGATGACCGAGCCCAGGGTGGGACGGACCCTTGGTTTGCGCTGTTTCATGGCGTCGCCGGCCTGCGACGGGAAAGCTGCAGCACACTTGGATGGATGCGCACACCACTGCGCGCCACAGAGTCGAGGTTGACTTCGAAAGACACTTGTTCATCGCCGACCCGCAGGCAGAACAGGCTCCCCACGGTGCACTGGTCGCCGCCTTCGCTGATGCTCAGCACCGGCTTGCCGATCAAGGACGCAAACAAACGGGTGTGCTCATCGTTGGTCAGCCTGCCGACATAGACCGCGTTGCAGTCAGTGGCGACATCAGGATGATCGGCCAGCAGCCGCTGCACCGTCACCGCCCGCCCCGTGGCCTGGGTGGTGCCCTTGACCAGATCGTCGGTGTATTGGGTTGGCCCGACGATGCACAGCTTCAGTTGGGTGGGCTCCACAGGCCAACGGGCGTAGCTGAGAATGCCCAATACCACCTGGGTCACCGCTTCGGCCCGCTGCTGGGCCTGGGTCGTGGTGACTTGCTCCTGGGCCAGCGCGACAGGCAGCAACAGACACAAAAGGCCGGCCAGCAGAACATGCCCCCACCCCTTGCTGCGCACTGCCTCCCGTACAGGCACTTTCATGGAAAGTCTCTTGATCCAGATGATAAGTGCCGGAACGATAGCACAGTGCCAAAAAGCCAGCGAGACCACGTCTTACGCAGACTTCGGAGCGAAACAGGCAAAATTGCCGTGGGGCATGAACCATTAAAAGCTGATGATTCAGTCAGCCTGCTCCAACTCCAGCATCAACCCGCTCAAGCGCTTGACCTTGCGCCGCACCGCCTCCTCGAAGATGCCCACTCGCGGTTCGATCAGGCTGAACCATTGCTTGCCCCGGGTAATAGCGGTGTACACCAGTTCCTTGGTCAAGACCGGGTTGAGCGCATCCGGAAGGATCAGCGCGGTATGGGTGAATTCCGAACCCTGGGATTTGTGCACCGTCATGGCATACACGGTTTCCACGTCATTGAGTCGGCTGGGCAGGACGAAACGCACACCGCCCTGGCCGTCATTGCGCGGGAAAGCGACCCGCAGGACCTGCTTGCCGGCATCGGGGCCGTCACGCTCGGGCAGCTTGAGGGCGATGCCGATATCGCCATTCATCAACCCCAGCCCATAGTCGTTACGGGTCATCAGCACCGGGCGTCCTTCGTACCACTGATGATCGCTATCGATAAGGCGGGCCTTGAGCAATGCGGCGGTGATCCGTTGGTTCAACCCTTCAACGCCCCACGGGCCTTTACGCACCGCGCAAAGCAATTGGAATTCGTCGAAGGCCGCCAGTACCTCCCGCGCCCAATCGGCCCAACAACCGTCCTCCAAGGGGCGAGAAATGGCCGGGCGACGCTGCCGCAGCAGGCTCAGGTAATGCCGATACCCCTGGGGCCCTTCTGGCTTGCCGTCGAGCAACAGCTTTTCCAGCTTCGTGTCGTGCTCACTCGCCAATTTCAGGGAGGACAGATCGGCATATTGCCCTTGCTCCAGCAACTGTCGGGCCTTTTCAGGCTGCTGCTGGTTGACCCAGCGAGCCAGTTGGCCGATCCCACTGCCTTCGCCGAAGCGCCGGGAATGCCTGAGCATGACCACTTGCTGCGCCAGGGGATGAGTGCCGTCGAGGTCTTGCCGCAGGTCACTGGCCGCCAGGTTTTCACCACTGACCGACTCAAGCCAGGCTCGGGTCCGGGGGCTGTACCAACCGTCCTCGGCGTCTCGACACAAATCCCCCAGCACCGCACCGGCCTCTACAGAAGCCAACTGGTCCTTGTCCCCCAGCAACACCAACCGTGCATGGGCCGGCAGCGCATCCAGCAGATTGGCCATCATCTCCAGGTCGATCATCGACGCCTCATCGACCACCAATACGTCCAACGGCAAGCGATTGCCTGCATGGTGGCGAAAATGCCGGGTGCCGGGGCGGCTGCCCAGCAAACGATGGACCGTCGTAACGTCGCACGGAATGCGTTCGCGCACAGCCTCATCCACGTCCAGGGTCCGGACCTGCTGGCTGATGGACTCGGTCAGGCGCGCCGCCGCCTTGCCAGTGGGCGCAGCCAGGCGAATTCGCAGCGGCTTCCCAACCTCGACGGCCGGAGCCTGCAATAACGCCAGCAGGCGCACAACGGTGGTGGTCTTGCCGGTACCCGGGCCGCCGGTCACGATGCTGAAGGCCCCACGAGTCGCCAGCGCGCAGGCCAGCTTCTGCCAATCGATCGGGCCGTTGGCATTGGCCGGCCCGAACAACCCGTCCAAACGCTCGCGCAGATCCCCAGGCGCCGCTTCATGGTCAATCAGCCGTTGGCGCAACGCCTCGTCGATCCGTCGTTCATAACCCCAGTAGCGGCGCAGATAAAGACGCTTGCCGGACAGTATCAACGGACGTTGCTGCGCCTCTTCGCTCCCATCCGCAGCCAGGGCCACCAGCCGGCTGGACGCCAGGGCCTTGCACCAATGGGCGCCGTCCAGTGTCTGCAATATTTGCGAGGGCAACAGCATCACGCCTGGCTGCAGGTCGCCCTCGGGGGGCAGCGACAGGGCGAAGTCCGGCTCCTTGAGGGTCTCGAACACATCCAGGCAAACATGCCCGTGGCCCAGTTGATGACTGGTCAACGCAGCGGCGAGCAGGACCAAGGGGTCACCGTCCGGCGCCCGTTCATGGAGGAACGCCACGAATGCCTTGTCCAGGGCGCGCAACCAGCCGCGCTCGACCCAGCGCGTCAGTAACGACAGCAGGTCCTGGGCACGGCTCAAGGGGGCCAGGTCAACCGGGCTCTCGTCGTCGGAGGCCTTGGGCAGCAGGTCGGCAAAGGAACGACTCATAGCAGTTCTCCCTGTACCCACGCCGGCTCGGCCTTGGGTTCGGGCGCGCCCTGGAACAGCCGATCCAGTTGTTCGATCAAGGCCCGTGGCGGCTTGGTGAAATACACGCCCTGGCTGGTTGAGCGGGTGCCGCGAAGGAACAGGTAGAGCGCGCCGCCGACATGCCGGTCGTAGTCGTAACCAGGAAGCCGCGCCTTGAGCTGGCGATGCAGGGCCAACAGGTACAGCACGTATTGCAGGTCGTAGCGATGGTCCAGGATCGACTGTTCCATGGCCTGTACGGTGTAGGCCATGTCATCGACACCCAGCCAGTTGGATTTGTAATCGGCCACGTAATATCGACCGTCGTGTTCGAACGTCAAATCGATGAAGCCCTTGAACATGCCGTTGAGCAGCACCGGCTCCGCCGCGACGCGGGCCACACCGCCATGGGTGAAGCGGCAAACCAGTTGATCAAGCTTTTGCACATCGACCTTGTGGCTGGCGAACCAGAACTCCATCTCGACCTGGAAGCGGGTCAGCTGTTCGAGCACCACCGGCGCCTGGTCGTCGCCGACGGGCATGGGCATTTTGATCAGGTGCTGCAGCCAGTCGCTCAATGTGGCGATCCAACCTTTCCAGCCTCGGCGATTGCAGCGTCGGGCAATGGCATCCTCGATATCCGCCGGCGCAGATGAAAAGCCTTCCCCCGCGGTCCACTCCAAGAGGCCATGGAGGAAAGTGCCGGGGCCGGGACCACGGGGAAAACGGTGGATATCGCCACCGATGGCGTTGGTCTCCCTGGGAGCGTCCGGGTCCAGTCGCTCATCGTCGAACAGTTTCTGGGCCTGCGGACTCTCTGGCGCGGTATCGCTGCCTTCGCTCAGGCTTTCGCCGATGCGCAGGGCGCTGTAAGACGCGATCCACCAATTTTCGCTGGCTTTTCGCAAGGGCACCAAGGGTTCGAGCAACACAGCGTCGTTGCGCGGCGGCCGGTAGCGCTCGTCGGTGGCTTCGGGCACTGGCTGGCAACTCACCGCGACACTGCCTTGTTGCAGGTCTTCCAGCCAACGCCTCAGCTCCACCGACTCGGCCAACGGCACACCGCCGCCCAACAGATAACCCAGCGCGGACACATGCAGGATCGAGCTGTTGTTGTTGCCCCGCTTGAGGTCCGCCACCCCCAGCCAGCAGGCATGTTGCGCCCGGGTCAGTGCCACGTAGAGCAGCCGCAGGTCCTCGGCCAGACGCTCGTCATCGGCCTTGGCGATCAATTCGGCGGTGGGCGTGAGGCTGATCTGCGCCTTGTTGGCCTCATCGTGGTAATGCAACGGCAATCGACTGCCATCCACCGGTTTCGTCGAACAGATGAAGGGCAAGAAAACCAACGGATATTCAAGGCCCTTGGACTTGTGGATCGTGACCACCTTGACCAACTGCTCATCGCTTTCCAGGCGCAGGATCTGCTCTTCTCCCGCCTGCCCGGACAAAGCCAGGTGCTCGGACAAATGCCGGATCAAGGCTTGTTCGCCATCCAGTTCACCGGCGGCCTGCTGCAACAGTTCGCAGAGGTGCAGCAAGTTGGTCAGCACCCGCTCGCCATCGCTGCGCGCCATCAAGGCCTGGGGCAGTTCGAAATCATGCAGCAGGCGTCGCAACATCGGCAGCACGCCCTGGCTGCGCCAGACCGAGCGATAACCACGAAACTGCATGACCCGGGCTTCCCAAGCCAGCTCATCCTGATTGAGGCGCTCCAGCTCCGTCAGCGGCAGGTTCAACGTGATGCTGGCCAGCGCTGCCCGTAGCGGTCGCTCCACATCCGGCTCGGCGCAGGCCCTGAGCCAGGTCAGCAAATCCCGCGCCTCTTGCGAAGCGAAGACCGAATCCTTGTCGGACAGATAGACACTGCGCACGCCCCGCGCGGACAGCTCGGCACGCACGGCCTGCGCTTCTTTACCGTCGCGCACCAGGATGGCGATATCCGCCGGGCGCAACCCGCGCAACGTTTCGCCATCGACCGCGAAACCGTCGCGTCCCGACTGGCCACCGTTGAGCAATGCCGTGATCTCGCTGGCGCAGGCGGCCGCCATGGATTGCCGGTACACCGCACCGGAAAGCGGCTGCTCCGACGGCAGGTGCCAGATGTTCAGCGCCGCAACGGCCTGTCCTGCCACCTGCAAGGACTCCTTGCGCCCCTGGGACTCAACGGACAGGAACGGCACCGGGTTCTCACCCGAAGGTTCACGGAACAGAAAGGCGCCGCGCCCCTTCGGACGGGACTCGGCCTTCTGGAAAATATGGTTTACCGCACCCACCATGGCATGGCTGGAACGGAAATTCGTGCCCAGCGTATGCAACCTGCCGGCCGTGGCCTGGCGAGCGCGCAGGTAGGTGTAGATGTCGGCACCGCGAAAAGCGTAGATCGCCTGCTTCGGATCGCCGATCAGGAAAAGCCCGGTCTCAGGGTCGTTGTCTTCGATGCGGTAGATGCTTTCGAAGATCCGGTATTGAACCGGGTCGGTGTCCTGGAACTCATCGATCAGCGCCACGGGGAACTGCTCGCGAATCAGGCTCGCCAGACGCTCGCCCCCGTCGGCCTGCAACGCCGCGTCGAGACGCAGCAGCATGTCGTCGAAGCCCATTTCGGCGCGGCGACGCTTCTCGGCTTCGAAGCGCGCCCCGACCCATTGCGCGGCATGCTGCAACACCGCGGCATCTGGCGTGGGCAACGCATCCAGGCTGGCCTTGAGACCGGCCATGGCGTCCAGCCCAGGATGGTTGGGCACTTCGCCTTTCCAGGCTTCAGCCATGCCCTCGGGGGTCAGGCGCGTGAACCCGGTGCCGATGTCCAACAGCTCAAGGCTTTCGTCATCGACCCAGGCGGTGATTTTCTGAAACCACGGTTCGAAGTAACGCGCCTGCATCTTGCGCCCATCGACAGACTTGCTGGCGACGCCTTGCTGGCAGATCTCCAGCAGCTCCACGGCCCACTGTCGCCATGGCGCCTTGAGATCGAGCAAGGCAGCACTGCGCTCCTGCAGGGAGGCGGCGATGAGTTCGGCAGGCTCAAGCCCGTCAGCGTCGCCACGCTCGCTGGAAAACAGCCCCCTCACCCGTGGCAGCAGCGCAGCCGGCCCTCCCCAATGGGCACGCACCCAATTCAGCGCCTCGCCTTGCATCGAATAGCAGAACAGCCGCCAGTAATCGCGCAATACCTCGCCCAGCAATTCACTGTGGTCGGTTTCCAGGGTCTGGGTAAACAGGCTGCCGCTGTCGAAGGCATGCTCACGCAACATGCGCTGGCACCAGCTGTGGATGGTCGAAACAGCCGCTTCGTCCATCCACTGCGCGGCGATGTCCAGCCGGTTCGCGCAGCCTGGCCATTGCTCGGCACTGAATTCATCGCGCAATGCAGCGATCAGTGAATCCGGGGCGGGGATCTCTTCGCGAAAGAAACGTGCGGCTTCGGCCAGACGGGTTCGAATTCGTTCACGCAATTCTTTGGTGGCAGCGTCCGTAAAGGTCACCACCAGGATTTGCGGCGGAAGCAGTTCGCGACCAAAACCGGACGCCGAACCGCCGTGCCCCAGCACCAGACGCAGGTACAGTGCCGAAATGGTGAAGGTCTTGCCGGTACCGGCGCTGGCCTCGATCAGTTGGCTGCCTCGTAGCGGAAAAGCCAGGGCCAATGGTGTCTGCCGACTCATGAACGGGCCTCCTCGCCGGCCGATGAACGCCATTGGGCTTCGAGCAATGGCCGATAAAGCGCATCGCACCAGTCGGGAAATGTTTCGTCAGCCATCAAGGCCGCGAAATCCGGAAACTGTCGAGCCAAGGCCGGGTTTTCCCGCCGTTCGCCTTCAAACGTCTGTCCATCGCCTTCATAGGCTTTGCGCGCCGCGGCTTCGGCCTTGAGCGGATCACTCTGGCCGAGCCAGGCGAAAGCCGTCTTCACCGCGATCGGCAACGGCTGGCGCATACCGGTCTGCCAAGCCAGCAGCATATCGCCCAGCAGCTTTCGTGCGACAGTCTCTTCGAAAGGTGCCAACAGCAAGCTGTCATCACTGGCCACCAGCGCCGTCGTCAACGACAAGCCGTTAGCGCAGGCCACGAGATGGTTGACCCAGGGCCGTATCAGGCGATGCCACTTGCGGGTCTTGGTGGAGCCGATGCTATTGGGTATAGCCGTGATGGCGAGAACCGCACCGTCGGCGCGCTGGTGCAGGCCACTGAGCCACCCTTCGACACTCACGCCCTGCAAGTGCAGGCTGACGGGCACGGCACTGCTCAGCGGTGTGGGCCATAACGCCAGAAGCTGTTGGTAACGCTGGAGCAGATCCGGCAAGGGTTCGATCAATTCGCGCTGCATGCACTCTCCGAACCCGGCCATCGGTAACAGGCCGCTGTTCTGGAGTCTCTGGGCGTGGGCGGCCAAGGCCAGATCCGGCTGGTCCAGGCGTACCAGCGCAGCCTCGAGCAGGCTGTCACTCAGGGTGTAGCGTTGCAGCGCGTCGAGCACGAAAGGTTCGTCATCGGCCAGAGGCGCCTCGATGGCTTCAAAGAATACTTTCAGCCGCTGGCTGAAAAAATGGCGGACGGGATTGCGCAGGAAGTCCTGCAACTGACCGAGGCCCAAAGGTTCTTCCTGGACGTAAGGTGCCAGCACCTGGGTTTTATCGGTGTGATCGGAAGTGTCGTGGAGCATTCGCCATTCGCTGGCGTAACTGAACAGCTCGTCACCTTGATGGAAATAACGCGCACTGAACGGTTGCAGCGGATGTTCCTGGGTCAGGGCATCGAGAAGACTCTTGCTGTCATCGGCCAACCGCCAGCCGCTGGCGAGATGATCGCGCAGTTGGCCGATCAACACCGATGCCGGTTGTTCACTGTTGTCGCGGATACTGCGACCCACCCAACTGATGTACAGCTTTTCCCGGGCCGAAAGCAGCGCTTCCAACAACAAGTAACGGTCATCCTCACGGCGGGAACGATCGCCCGGGCGATAATCGCCGCCCATCAGATCGAAGTCCAAGGGTGGCTGGGCTCGCGGGTAATCACCGTCATTCATCCCCAGCAGGCACACCAGCTTGAAGGGGATCGCGCGCATTGGCATCAAGGTACAGAAGTTGACGGCTCCCGCCAGGAAGCGTTGGGACAGCCGCCCTTGATCCAGCCCGGCCAACCACGCTTCACGCACCACCGTCAGCGGCAATTCATCTTGCAGCCCCACCGACTCACAGGTTTCCAACCAGGTTTCACGCAAGTCTTCGAGTTGGGCCAGCAAATAGTCGTCATGCTCGTTGCTCGCCTGGAAAAACAGCTGCATCAGGTCGTGCAGGCGCGAACCCCATTGCTGCGGCGATGCCGGCTGGGTGAGTTCCTGATGAGCGACCTCCAGGGCATCCAGCAACGCAACCAGCGGACCGATCAATGCCGCGTCCAGGCCACCGATCTCGTCGTAGGGCTCGATGCCGTCATAGGCCTGCGAACTGCCGACAGCGTACCCCAGCAACATGCGACGCAAGCCGAAACGCCAGCTGTTCTGTTCAAGCTCCGCGGGCAAGCCCAACCCGGCACGGTGTTCGGCGCTCATTCCCCAGCGAATCCCCGCCCCTTCGATCCAGCGGTGCAATGTCGGCAGGTCGGCCTCATCGATGCCAAACCGTTCGCGCAACGCCGGGACATCCAGCAGATCGAGGATTTCGCTGACCGGGAAACGACTGTCCGGCAACTTGAGCAAATGCTCGACGGCGATCAGCAGTGGATCACGTCCACGCTGGCCCTGGTCCGTCAGCGTGAATGGAATGAAACGAGGGTCGCTCCTGTCGAGCTGGCCGAACACCGCGCGAATGTGCGGCGCATAACTGTCGATGTCCGGGACCATGACGATGATATCCCGTGGGCGCAGAGACGGATCCGCACTGAAGTGGGCCAGCAACTGGTCATGGAGAATCTCGACTTCACGCTGGGCGCCGTGGGCCACATGAAAGCGGATCGAGCCGTCTCGCTGCGTATCGACGACAGGCCAGTGTTCCCGGGTTTCGTTCAGGGGGCGCAGTTCCAGGATGTCATCCTGCAACTGACTGAGCAGGGTCGTGGGGGTCCCATCCGTAAACAGGTCGATTCGCCCATCGCGAAATACCGCGCGGTAGCTGTTGGGGTCGTCGTAGCTGTCGAGCAGGTTGATATAGTCGCGCCCCTGCTTGCCCCAGGCAGCCAATAACGGATGGGCATGTTGATGCAGGGTTTGCGGATCGAGGACGGCGGGCATGCCGGTCTTGCGGGCCTGACGCTTGTATTGGTGGCGCAGCAGATCCTTGTCGGCGACGATGTCTGCCCAATGATGACGACATGGGTTATGCACGCAGAGCAGAACCTGGCTGAACCGGGAAAGACCGGCAAGCGCCTCGAGGACTTGGGCAGGCAACGAAGAAATACCGAATACGATGACCCGCGCCGGCAAGCCTTTCGGAGCGACTTCCAGGTTGTTGATACGCTCGATGTAGCGCTGGTGGACGCCGGCACGGCTTTGCGCCATGCCTTGTTCACCCACATCCAGCAACAAGGCTCGCCACAGTTCCGCTTGCCAGCAGTTCGCCAGCGAGAGCGGCTTGATTTCGCCTCGGACATTTCGTGTCTGGTGTCGACCTTCAGCCCAATCCTCGAGCCAGTCGGCCCGGTACACCTGGTACTGGTCGAACAGATCGGCAAGGCGCTCGGACAGTTGATAGCGCTTGCGCAGGTCGGTGTCGTGGGTGAGGAATCGTCGCAAAGGTTCGAAATGAGGCTGCTCGATCAACTGCGGCAGCAGGCGCATCAGGCGCCAGGTCAGCGGAGCCTTGTCCAATAGGGACTTGGCTGGAATCTCGTCACGCCCCAGGACTTTTCGATACAGCTGCCACATGAAACTGCCCGGCAGTTGCACATCGATGGCCGCCGCAATACCACAGCCGCCGGAGTCATCATCTTCCGGGTCTTCGGCCAGTGCGAGCTTGAGCCATTGGGCAATGCCGTTGCTTTGTACCAGGGCGATTTCATTTTCAAGGGGAGCCAGCGGGTAGCGCCGCATCAAGCTGATCACCAGGCTGCGCAACTCATCGAGGCGATTCCCGTGAACCACCATGAAAGCTGGGCTAAGGGACGTTGCGTCCGGCATGAAAGGCATCCTTGAAAATGCAAAAGCTAGGGCAGAACCTTAGCACTGTCGGGGGGCTGTGACAGCCGGGAGCTGTCCGCGCTTGTCGTAAGAACTTTCCTGCGGGCAAAACAAAACCCCTACCTGCATCAGCAGATAGGGGTTTCGGAATTCAATCTTGACGATGACCTACTCTCACATGGGGAAACCCCACACTACCATCGGCGATGCATCGTTTCACTTCTGAGTTCGGGATGGGATCAGGTGGTTCCAATGCTCTATGGTCGTCAAGAAATTCGGTAGCC